>NZ_JBEOPQ010000098.1:0-11610 GCF_040310285.1 Pseudomonas sp. HY2-MNA-CIBAN-0224
GAGCTTGCCTCGCGATCTTTAAACGATCAAAAGATCGCGAGGCAAGCTCGCTCCTACAAAGGGCACCACTTTAAAACAGTTTCAGCGGCTCTTCATTGAGCGCCGAAAGTTGCTCGCGCAACGCCAGCACCTGGTCGCCCCAATACCGCTCGCTGCCAAACCACGGGAAGCTGTGCGGGAACGCCGGGTCGTCCCAACGGCGGGCCAGCCAGGCACTGTAGTGCATCAGGCGTAAGGCGCGAAGGGGTTCGATCAGGGCCAGTTCACGGGGGTTGAAGTCGTGGAACTCGCTGTAGCCATCCATCAGTTCGGACAGTTGGCCGAGGCATTCCTGGCGATCACCGGCCAGCATCATCCACAGGTCTTGCACCGCCGGGCCCATGCGGCAGTCGTCGAGGTCGACAATGTGGAACACCTCGTCGCGGCACATCATGTTGCCGGGGTGGCAGTCGCCGTGCATGCGAATGTTGCTGTGCGGGGTGGCGGCGTACACGTCTTCGACACGCTTGAGCAGATCGCGGGCCACCGACTCGTAGGCCGGTAACAGGCTGCGCGGGATGAAATTGCCTTCGAGCAAGGTGTTCAGCGAGTCATGGCCAAAATTCTTCACGCCCAGGGCTTCGCGGTGTTCAAAAGGCTTGGTGGCGCCCACCGCATGCAGACGTCCGAGCAGTTGGCCGAGGCGGTACAGTTGGTCAAGGTTGCCCGGCTCGGGGGCACGGCCACCGCGTCGCGGGAACAAGGTAAAGCGAAAACCCTGGTGTTCGAACAGGCTTTGGCCGTTATGAATGATCGGCGCCACCACCGGCACTTCGCAGTCGGCCAGTTCGAAGGTAAAGCGGTGTTCTTCGAGGATCGCTTCGTTGGTCCAGCGCTGCGGGCGGTAGAACTTCGCGATCAGCGGCTCCGAGCCTTCGATACCGACCTGGTATACGCGGTTTTCGTAACTGTTGAGGGCGAGCACGCGGGCGTCGCTGAGGAAACCGATGCTTTCGACGGCGTCGAGCACCAGATCAGGGGTAAGTGTTGCGAACGGATGAGACATGCTGACTCCTGCGCGCAGCAGGCTGCCGCGTCCGGCCAAGCATGTTAACGCAGACTGACCCCTGTAGGAGCGAGCTTGCCTCGCGATCTTTTAAAAGAGCAAAAGATCGCGAGCAGCAAGGGTCCATCGCTAAGCGCCGACGATCCCGCCATCTTCGCGGCTGATGGCCATGACCGAGGAGCGCGGTTTGCCGTCGGGCAGGTGCTCGGGGAAGGTTGAGCCGCCGTTTTCGCCGGGGTGCTGGATGCCGACGAACAGGGTTTTTTGATCGGGCGAGAAGCTGATGCCGGTCACTTCACAGCCCACCGGGCCGACCATGAAACGACGGATTTCACCGCTGTCGGGGTCGGCGCAAAGCATTTGGTTATTGCCCATGCCGGCGAAGTCGCCGCTGTTGCTGTAGTCGCCGTCAGTCAGGATCCACAGGCGCCCGGCGTCGTCAAAACCCAGGCCGTCGGGGCTGTTGAACATGTTCTGCGGGGTGATGTTGGCCGAGCCGCCTTTGGGCTGTTTTGGGTGCACCACCGGGTTGCCCGCGACCACAAACAGGTCCCAGTCGAAGCTGTCGGCACCGTGGTCATCGTTGTGGGCTTTCCAGCGCAGGATCTGCCCGTAAACGTTCTTTTCGCGCGGGTTAGGGCCGCCGACGGGTTGGCCGTCTTCGCCGCGTTTGGCGTTGTTGGTCAGGGTGCAATACACCTGGCCGTCTTTGGGGCTGACCACGATCCACTCCGGGCGGTCCATGCGCGTGGCGTTGACCACGCTGCCCGCGAGCCGGGCGTGGATCAGCACTTCGGCCTGGTTGGCGAAACCCTGGCTGGCGTCGATGCCGTTTTGGCCGTGGCGCAGTTCGATCCACTGGCCTTGGCCTTTGGGGTGATCGGGGTGCTTGTCGCCCGCATCGAAGCGCGCCACATACAGCGTGCCGTGGTCCAGCAGGTCGCGGTTGGCCTTGGGGTTGTGGGTGTCGATGCGGTCGCGGCTGATGAACTTGTAGATGAACTCACCGCGTTCGTCGTCGCCCATGTACACCACGGCGCGGCCATCACGGGTCTGTGCCAATGCGGCGTTTTCGTGTTTGAAGCGGCCCAGCGCGGTGCGTTTGACCGGCAACGATTTAGGGTCGAACGGGTCGATTTCGACCACCCAGCCATGGCGGTTGAGTTCGTTGGGGTTGGTCGCCAGGTCGAAACGCGGGTCGTGCAGGTGCCAGTTGATCTCGCGGCTGGCGAGTGTGGCGCCATAGCGCTTTTGCGCGGCGTCGAAGGTCTGCTGGGGGTCTGAGCTGCCAAAGCAGTCGGTGAAGTTTTCTTCGCAGGTGAGGTAGGTGCCCCACGGTGTTTTGCCATTGGCGCAGTTCTGGAAGGTGCCCAGCACCCGTGCGCCATTGATGTCGGCCTGGGTGCGCAGCAAGGCGTGCCCTTCGGCCGGGCCGCTGAGGCGGATCGGCGTGTTGCCGTGGATGCGCCGGTTAAAGGGCGAGTCCTGGACGAACTGCCAGCCGTCGCCTTTGCGCTGCACTTCAATCACCGACACGCCTTCGCTGGCTTGGGCTTTGCGCACCTCTTCGGCCGATGTCGGCAAGCCGCCGTGGTGGTACAGGTAGCGGTAATTGGTGTATTCGTTGTTGATCGCCAGCAGGGCGCGGTTGGGGTCGTCGGGGAAGGCGAACAGGCTCATGCCGTCATTGTTGTCGCCAAACTGCACTTCCTGAGCATCGGCGCTGCCATTGCCGCTGGGGTCAAAGGCCGGGCCGTTGGTGTGCAGGGGCTGGCCCCAACTGATCAACACCGAGGCGCGGTAGCCGGGTGGCAAGCTGAGGCTGTCGCTGGTGGCGGCGTTGATGCTGGCAAAGCCCAGCAAGGGGCTTGCGGCCGAGCTGACCCCGGCGGCCAGCGCGCTGCGGCTGAGCAGGTTGCCACCCAGAAACATCGCCGCGCCGCATAGGGCGCCTGCGCTGATAAACCCGCGTCGACTCAAGCCAACAATGCGCTCAAGGTCGGTGGGGTGTTGATCATCCAGGAGGTTCATAGTGCGCAGGCCTTTTAAGGTTTTTGCGCAACCTTAAGCAGCGGTTATGACAGTGGTGTTGCAGAAAACGTGTGGGAGCGGGCTTGCTCGCGATGGCATCGGTGCGTTCAAAGGGTCGACCGAGGTGTCTGCATCGCGAGCAAGCCCGCTCCCACAAGGCCGTTAGAGGGGCGTGCCGAGCAACACCAGGGTCGGTGAAAACTGCACATTGACCTCGCTGCCCACCGCCAACTGGAGTGTTTCGAGGTGTTGCGGTTCGCTCAGGGCGCACAAGGTTTGGCCGCTGGGCAGGCTGATGCGCACTTCGCTGGGGCTGTCGTCGGCGTCGAGGATCTGTTCGATGCGCCCGCGCAGCAGGTTGTGCCCAGCCATCAATGGCTGGTCGGGTGCCGTCAGTTGCAGCCAGCCCGCCTTGATCAACGCCACCACCGGGGTGTCGACGCCCAGTTCCAGACGCTGGGTGCTGTCGTGGGTGATTTGCGCGTGCAGTGTCAGGCCGCCGGGCAGTTGCAGTTCAATCAGGTCGTTGTGGCCATGGCTGTGGATGGACTTGACGCTGCCGTGCAACTGGTTGCGGGCGCTGGTTCTGAGCATCAAGCGGCCTAGCAGGTCGAGGTCGCTGGCGTCTTCGGCGGCGTCCAGCACTTGGCTTTGAAGGGCTTGCAGGCGTTGATAGAGGCGCATCACCCGTTCCCCGGCCACCGACAGGCGTGCACCGCCGCCGCCTTTGCCGCCCACGCTGCGTTCAACCAGCGGGGTTTGTGCCAGGTTGTTCAGCTCGTCGATGCTGTCCCACGCCGCTTTGTAGCTGATGCCCGCGCTTTTGGCGGCGCGGGTGATTGAGCCTTGCTCGGCGATGTGCTGCAACAAGGCAATGCGCTGCGGGCGGCGAGCAATGTGCTGGGTCAGCAAAGTCGGTAGTTGCATGGGGGCGTCATTCGCAAAGCAGAGTGAGCCCCGGAAAGTGCCTGCTCAGCCCCGTGGCGTCAAGGCGGTGCGTCGGGCCTGGGCGTGCGCGCCAGGCAATACACATCTACCTGTCGCGCGCCGGCCTGACGCAACAGGCGCGCCAAGCTTTGCGCGGTGGCGCCAGTGGTCAGCACGTCGTCCACCAGCGCCAGGTGCAGGCCGCGTACTTCAACCTGCGGGGCCAGGCTGAAGGCGTGGAGCAAGTTGCGCTTGCGGGCCTTGGCGTCCAGCGCCTGCTGCGCGGCGGTGTCTTGGTGGCGCAGCAGCCAGTCGTCGTGACACGGGATACCCAAATCGCGGCTCAACCACTGGGCGAGCATGGCGGCCTGGTTGTAGCCGCGCTGGCGCAGGCGCTGGGTGGACAGCGGCACCGGCAGTAAACAGTCGGGTTGAGGGTCGCCAGTGTTGAACCGATCACGCAGCGATTGGCCGAGAATGTCGGCCAACAAGCGGCCATACGGCCAGCGGCTGTTGTGCTTGAAGCGGATGATCAAACTGTCAATGGGGAAGCCGTACACCCACGGCGCGTACACCGATTCGTAGGCCGGTGGGTGCTTGATACACAGGCCGCAGGTGAGCCCGGCCATTGGCAGCGGCAATGCGCAACGCTGGCAACGGTCACCCAGCCAGGGCAGCTCCAGTTCGCAGGCCGCGCAGAGTGGCAGCGGGGTGTCGGTGCGTTCATCGCACACTAAACACGTTTGGTTAATTAATAACCACTTGTCAACCACGCTAAACAAGCGTGGTTGACAAGTCATGTAGCATCCTCAAACATATCGCGCATCCGTGCCGTGCCTGAGGCGGTTGCTTCAGGTTCAAGTCCCAGCATAAACAAGAGAATCGCCGATGAGCGCCAGCACCCATGCCAACTTGCGACATGATTGGTCTTTAGCCGAAGTTCGAGCGTTGTTTGTCCAGCCGTTCAATGACCTGATTTTTCAGGCGCAGACCGTGCACCGCGCGCATTTCGACGCCAATCGGGTGCAAGTTTCGACGCTGCTTTCGATCAAAACCGGGGCCTGCCCGGAAGATTGCAAATATTGTCCGCAGTCCGGTCACTACAACACCGGGCTGGAAAAAGAGAAGTTGATGCAGGTGCAGGCGGTGCTTGAAGAGGCGGCGCGGGCCAAAGCCATCGGCTCGACGCGTTTTTGCATGGGCGCGGCCTGGAAGCACCCGTCGGCCAAAGACATGCCCTACGTGCTGGAAATGGTCAAAGGCGTGAAGGCCATGGGCCTGGAAACCTGCATGACCCTGGGCAAGCTCGATCAGGAGCAAACGGCGGCGCTGGCGCACGCGGGGCTGGATTACTACAACCACAACCTCGACACCTCGCCCGACTTTTACACCAGCATCATCACCACCCGTACCTACAGCGAACGCCTGCAAACCTTGAGCTACGTGCGCGATGCGGGGATGAAGATCTGTTCCGGGGGCATTCTGGGCATGGGCGAGTCGCTGGACGACCGCGCCAATCTGCTAATCCAGCTGGCTAACCTGCCCGAGCACCCGGAGTCGGTGCCGATCAACATGCTGGTGAAAGTGGCGGGCACGCCGCTGGCCAATGCCGAGGACATCGATCCGTTCGACTTCATCCGCATGCTGGCCGTGGCGCGTATCTTGATGCCACAAAGCCATGTTCGCCTGTCGGCCGGGCGTGAAGCCATGAACGAGCAAATGCAGGCGCTGGCGTTCTTTGCCGGGGCCAACTCGATTTTCTACGGCGACAAATTGCTGACCACCGCCAACCCGCAGGCGGACAAAGACATGCAGCTGTTTGCGCGCCTGGGCATCTTGCCCGAAGCCCGCCAGGAACACGCCGATGAAGTGCATCAGGCGGCGATCGAGCACGCGCTGATCGAGCAAAAATCCAGCGAGCAGTTCTATAACGCTGCGGTGTAAGCCTCTACACAATCCTCCCTGTAGGAGCGAGCTTGCTCGCGATCTTTTAAAAGCTCGCGAGCAAGCTCGCTCCTACAAAGTCTTCTGCGTTTTCCGAGGCCAGCATGTCTTTTGATTTAAGCGCCCGTCTGGCCGCGCGTCGTGCCGACAATCTTTACCGTCAACGACCATTGCTTGAGAGCCCGCAAGGGCCGCAGGTGGTGGTCGATGGTCAGCCGCTGTTGGCCTTCTGCAATAACGACTACCTGGGCCTGGCCAATCACCCGCAGGTGATCGAAGCCTGGCAGGCCGGTGCGTCGCGTTGGGGCGTGGGCGGCGGGGCGTCGCATTTGGTCGTTGGTCACAGCGGCCCGCATCACGCGCTGGAAGAAGCCCTGGCCGAGTTCACCGGGCGCCCGCGTGCGCTGCTGTTCAGCAATGGCTACATGGCCAATCTGGGGGCGGTCACTGCCCTGGTCGGGCAGGGCGATACGGTGCTCGAAGACCGTCTCAATCACGCCTCGTTGCTGGATGCCGGTTTGCTCAGCGGCGCGCGCTTCAACCGTTATTTGCACAACGACGCGGCCAGCCTGGCCAAGCGTCTGGAGAAAGCCTGCGGCAACACTTTGGTGGTCACCGACGGCGTGTTCAGCATGGACGGCGATGTGGCCGACTTGCCGAGCCTGGCCCGTGAGGCCAAGGCCAAAGGCGCCTGGCTGATGGTCGACGATGCCCACGGCTTTGGCCCGCTGGGTGCGCAGGGCGGCGGGATTGCCGAGCATTTTGGTCTGGGCGTGGACGACGTGCCGGTACTGGTGGGCACGCTGGGCAAAGCGTTCGGCACCAGCGGTGCGTTTGTGGCGGGCAGCGATGAGCTGATCGAGAGCTTGATCCAGTTTGCCCGGCCTTATATCTACACCACCAGCCAGCCGCCCGCGCTGGCCTGCGCCACCCTCAAAAGCCTTGAACTGTTGCGCAGCGAGCACTGGCGCCGTGAGCACCTGAACACCCTGATTCGCCAGTTCCGCAGCGGCGCCGAGCAGATCGGTTTGCAGTTGATGGACAGCTTTACGCCGATTCAGCCGATCGTGATTGGCGACAGTGGCCGGGCGTTGCGTTTGTCTGCGATGTTGCGTGAGCGCGGTTTGCTGGTGACCGCGATCCGCCCGCCGACGGTACCGGCGGGCAGTGCGCGGTTGCGCGTGACCTTGTCGGCGGCCCACACAGAGGCTCAGGTGCAGCTATTGTTAAGCGCACTGGATGACTGTTGGCGAAAGCTGGAGCCCGACCATGCGTGATCGTCTGATTTTGCTGCCCGGCTGGGGCTTGGGGATTTCCCCGCTGGAACCGTTGGCCGCAGCCTTGCGTGGCCTGGATGAGCATTTGCGGGTTGAGGTCGAACCGCTGCCGGTGCTGGAGTCAGCACAACTGGGCGACTGGCTCGACGAGCTGGACGCCAACCTCCCCGACAACGCCTGGCTGGGCGGCTGGTCTCTGGGCGGGATGCTCGCCAGTGAGTTGGCCGCCCGCCGTGGCGATCGCTGCTGCGGGTTGGTCACTTTGGCCAGCAACCCGAGTTTTGTTAGCCGTGAGGACTGGCCAACGGCAATGCCGAACGCCACGTTCGAGGCGTTTATCTCAGGCTTCGCTGAAGCGCCGCACAGCACCTTCAAGCGCTTTGCTCTGCTGTGTAGCCAAGGCGCGGCAGACCCGCGCGCCATGGCGAAATTGCTCTTGGGCGCAGCCCCCAAAGCACAGCCGGCACCCTTGTTGGCCGGGCTGGAATTGCTGGGCCAACTGGATGTGCGCCCCGCACTGCAAGCCTTCAACGGGCCGCAACTGCATCTGTTTGCCGGGACCGACGGGCTGGTGCCGGTGGCGGCGGCCGAGGCGTTGCTGGCGCTGTTGCCCGATGTCGAAGTGGGTCTGATTGAACAGGCCTGTCATGCCTTTTTACTGGAAGCGCCCCACGAACTGGCGGCCGCGATTCAGGCTTTTTTACATGAGCTGGACGATGACTGATCTCAGTGTTGCAACGTGTGCAGGCCACCTGCCGGACAAGCGTCAGGTGGCGGTGTCGTTTTCGCGTGCGGCGGCCAGTTACGACAGTGTGGCCGAACTGCAACGTGACGTCGGGCATGCGTTGCTGGCGCGTTTACCGGCTGATCTGGCGCCGCAGCGCTGGTTGGATCTGGGCAGCGGCACGGGCTATTTCAGCCGGGCCCTGGCGCAGCAATTTCCCCACCGTGAAGGGCTGGCGCTGGACATTGCCCAGGGCATGCTGGCGTACGCCCGGCCCTTGGGCGGCGCCACGCATTTTATCGCCGGGGATGCCGAAAGCTTGCCGCTGCAAGCCGACAGTTGCGACCTGATATTTTCCAGCCTGGCGTTGCAGTGGTGCGGTGATTTTGCGCGGGTGCTCAGCGAAGCCCGTCGTGTGCTCAAGCCGGGTGGCGTGATGGCGTTTGCCAGCTTGTGCGTGGGCACGTTGAGTGAGCTGCGTGACAGTTGGCGGGCCGTGGACGGGCAAGTCCATGTGAACCGCTTTCGTGAATTTGCCACCTATCAGCAGCTGTGCGCTGACAGCTCGATGCGCGTGCTGGACTTGCAGAGTCAGCCCCATGTGCTGCACTACGCGCAGGTGCGCCAACTGACCCATGAATTGAAAGCATTGGGTGCGCATAATCTGAACCCGGGTCGCCCGGAAGGGTTGACCGGCAGAGCGCGGCTGCAGGCTTTGGTTAGCGCTTATGAGCAGTTTCGTCAGCCACAAGGGCTACCGGCAACCTATCAGGTGGTCTACGGCATCCTGGAGAAAACGCGATGAGCCCAGCGTACTTCATTACGGGAACCGACACTGATGTCGGCAAAACCACGATTGCCGCCGGTTTGTTGTATGCCGCGCGCGAAGCCGGATTGAGCACCGTGGCTGGCAAGCCGGTGGCTTCGGGCTGTGAGATCACCCCGCAAGGGCTGCGCAATGCCGACGCGCTGGCATTGATGGCCGAGAGTTCTGTGACGTTGACCTATGACGAGGTTAACCCGGTGGCTTTTGAGCCGCCCATCGCCCCGCACATTGCGGCGCGTGAAGCCGGCCAGGTGGTCAATGTGCAGACCTTGCTCGCGCCCATGCGCCATGTGCTGGCCCAGCAGGCCGACTTCACCTTGATTGAAGGGGCGGGAGGCTGGCGAGTCCCGCTGTCGGGGCAAGACAGTTTGTCGGACCTGGCGCAGGCCCTCGACCTGCCAGTGATTCTGGTGGTCGGCGTGCGCCTGGGGTGCATCAGCCATGCCTTGTTGACCGCCGAAGCCATCGCCCGCGACGGCCTGCAACTGGCCGGTTGGGTGGCTAATATCATTGGCCCGAAAACAGCGCGCCTTGAAGAAAACCTCGCCACCCTGGCTGAGCGCCTGCCGGCCCCTTGCCTGGGCCGCGTGCCCAAACTCAAAACCGCCTCGGCGCAAGCGGTGGCTGAACACTTGCAGCTGGACCTGCTGGACTGAGCCCTAAACTGCGGGCTTGTCTTGCGATCTTTTAAAGATCAAAAGATCGCGAGGCGAGCTCGCTCCTACAGGATTCCATGCACTTCTCTTCTCTGAGATCTGTTCGTACCAAGACGAACGGAGGCTTCGCGCTGCTTGACAACAAATGGGCGTAAACGTATGTTTCAAACACCTGTTTGACCGCAATAACAAATCTACGCGGTTGTTCATCCCCGGATTCATCAGCAGAGGTTTATCGCTATGCCTGATTACAAGGCCCCCTTGCGTGATATTCGCTTCGTTCGTGACGAACTGCTCGGTTACGAAGCGCACTATCAGAGCCTGCCGGCTTGCCAGGACGCTACGCCAGATATGGTTGACGCCATTCTTGAAGAAGGCGCCAAGTTTTGTGAGCAGGTGCTGGCACCGCTGAACCGCGTGGGTGACATCGAAGGCTGCACCTGGAGTGAATCCGGGGTTAAAACGCCGACAGGCTTTAAAGAAGCCTACAAACAATTCGTTGAAGGCGGCTGGCCAAGCCTGGCCCACGACGTCGACCACGGCGGCCAGGGCCTGCCGGAGTCCTTGGGCCTGGCGGTGAGTGAAATGGTCGGTGCGGCCAACTGGTCGTGGGGCATGTACCCGGGCCTGTCGCACGGCGCGATGAACACCATTTCCGAGCACGGCACTCCGGAGCAGCAAAACACCTACCTGACCAAGCTGGTAACCGGCGAATGGACCGGCACTATGTGCCTGACCGAGTCGCATTGCGGTACCGACCTGGGCCTTCTGCGCACCAAGGCTGAGCCTCAGGCTGATGGCTCGTACAAGATTTCTGGCACCAAGATCTTTATCTCGGCCGGTGAACACGACATGGCCGACAACATCGTCCACATCGTACTGGCCCGCCTGCCGGATGCACCGGCTGGCACCAAAGGTATCTCGCTGTTCATCGTGCCCAAGTTCAAGGCTAACGCCGACGGCACTCTGGGTGAGCGCAACGCCGTGTCCTGTGGCTCGCTTGAGCACAAAATGGGCATCCACGGTAACGCCACCTGCGTGATGAACTTTGACGGCGCCACCGGCTTCTTGATCGGCCCGCCGAACAAAGGCCTGAACTGCATGTTCACCTTCATGAACACCGCACGTCTGGGCACTGCACTGCAAGGCCTGTCCCACGCAGAAATCGCCTTCCAGGGCGGCTTGAAATATGCCCGTGACCGTCTGCAAATGCGTTCGCTGACCGGCCCTAAAGCCCCTGAAAAAGCGGCTGACCCGATCATCGTTCACCCGGACGTGCGTCGCATGCTGCTGACCACCAAAGCGTTTGCTGAAGGCAACCGCGCCATGGTGTATTTCACCGCCAAGCAAGTCGACATCGTGAAATACGGCGTTGATGAAGAAGAGAAGAAAAAAGCCGACGCGCTGCTGGCGTTCATGACGCCGATTGCTAAAGCGTTCATGACCGAAGTGGGCTTCGAAGCCGCTAACCACGGCGTGCAAATCTACGGCGGCCACGGCTTTATCGCTGAGTGGGGCATGGAGCAGAACGTTCGCGACAGCCGCATTTCGATGCTGTACGAAGGCACTACCGGCATCCAGGCTCTCGACCTGCTGGGCCGTAAAGTGCTGATGACTCAAGGCGAAGCGCTCAAGGGCTTCACCAAGATCGTCCACAAGTTCTGCCAGAACAACGAAGGCAACGAAGCGGTTAAAGAGTTCGTCGCACCGTTGGCTGCACTGAACAAAGAGTGGGGCGAGCTGACCATGAAGGTCGGTATGGCGGCCATGAAAGACCGTGAAGAAGTGGGGGCGGCCTCGGTCGACTACCTGATGTATTCCGGTTATGCGTGCCTGGCGTACTTCTGGGCTGACATGGCGCGTCTGGCGGCTGCAAAACTGGCCGAAGGCACTTCTGAAGAAGCCTTCTACAACGCCAAGCTGCAGACTGCACGCTTCTACTTCCAGCGCATCCTGCCGCGTACCCGCACACACGTTGCGGCCATGTTGTCGGGTGCTGCCAACCTGATGGACATGAAAGAAGAAGACTTCGACCTGGGCTACTAAGCCCCGGTGAGTCACCTTGAAAAGCCGCTTCTCCTTCGGGAAAGCGGCTTTTTTGGTTTATGTGGCGCGATTCAATCGTGTAGGAGCGAGCTTGCTCGCGATCTTTTAAAAGATCAAAAGATCGCGAGCAAGCT
>NZ_JBEOPQ010000099.1:0-11226 GCF_040310285.1 Pseudomonas sp. HY2-MNA-CIBAN-0224
CAACAAGTTTTGCGGCGATGGTCTCATTGGCCTGCGCTATGCGGTGCTTGCGACAATACTTTACGTACAGAGCCTAGTCAAAGCATCAGAGTTCGTGATAAAGCGGCTAGCGATCTTCGTGATTATTTCAGTTTCGTAAATGACGGCTTTGTACGTCTTTAGCCTGTGAAGGCTGCCCCGACCTCCCGTTATTGCTTGGCAAGCAATCCTCGACTATCGCCAAATTGCCCTTTAAGGTCGCGACGTTGGCCCTTATGTTGTAACAAGGTGGCACCGTCGCACTATCGGCTATTGAGGATGTTGCACATGTATCACGGGGAAAAGCTCAACGCCTGGACCCATTTGGTGGGGGCTGTGGCGGCTGCGGCAGGCAGTATCTGGTTGTTGGTGGTGGCGTGTCTGGACGGGAGTCCGCAAAAAATTGTCAGCGCGGCCATTTATGGCGTGACGCTGGTGCTGCTGTACAGCGTGTCGACGGTTTACCACAGCGTGCGTGGGCGTTCGAAGGTGATCATGCAGAAGTTTGATCACCTGTCGATTTACTTGTTGATTGCTGGCAGTTACACGCCGTTTTGCCTGGTGACGCTGCACGGGCCGTGGGGTTGGTCGCTGTTCGGGATTGTCTGGGGCATGGCGGTGATCGGCATGCTGCAAGAGATCAAGCCGCGTTCTGAAGCGCGCATCTTGTCGATCGTGATTTACGCGGTGATGGGCTGGATTGTGCTGGTGGCGGTCAAGCCTTTGCTGGCTGCGCTAGGGACCGCGGGCTTTATCTGGCTGGCCACGGGCGGGGTGATGTACACCGTGGGGATTATCTTTTTTGCCCTCGACCACCGCCTGCGGCATGCCCACGGCATTTGGCACCTGTTTGTCATCTGCGGCAGCCTGCTGCACTTTGTGGCTATTGCACATTACGTGATCTAGACGACTGTAGGCGCCCGCTTGTCTTGCGAACTTTTAAAAAGATCAAAAGATCGCGAGACAAGCTCGCTCCTACAAATTTGTGGTGCTTCGATCGGGCGCGCAGCGGCCGTAAACCCTCTCAACCGTCAAGATAAAAAGAGCGTATTACGCTTTTTTTAGCGGCTTTTTGGTGTCGCTGCGGATTTGCGCGTGGCTGATCAGGGCGAAGATAAAACTGCCGCCGATGATGTTGCCGGCCAGTGTCGGGCCGGCAAAGATCAGCCAGAAGTCTTTCCATGGCAACTCGCCCGCAAAGACCAGATAGGACACCTCAGCGGTACCGACCACGATGTGGGTAAAGTCACCGAGCGCCATCAGGTAGGTGATGAGGATGATGATCCACATCTTGGCGCTCTCCATGGACGGGATCATCCAGACCATGGTTGCGATCATCCAGCCCGAGACAATGCCTTTGGCGAACATTTGGCTCACGTCGTTTTCCATGACCTTGCGACCGATTTCCAGAAAGGCCTCGTCGGTCGGTGTATCGAAAATCGGCAAGTGCAGCATCACGTAGGCCACCAGAAAAGTACCCATCAGGTTGCCGATCAGCACTACGGACCAGAGCCGGAACAACCGCCCGAAGTTGTTCAACGTGGGTTTGCTCATGATCGGCAATACCGCCGTCAGGGTGTTTTCAGTGAACAATTGCTGGCGAGCGAGAATGACTGCCAGAAAACCCGCGCAGTAACCAAAGCTGGCGATGACCTTGAACCCTTCGGCGTCGGGCAGGCGAGAGTTGAGCAAGCCCATGGCCATCAACGACAACCCCATGGTCAGGCCCGCCGCCAGGGCTGACCAGAACAGGGCGGCAATGCTGCGCTCAAGTTCCTGATCACCTTGCAGGCGAATGATTTCGTGCAGGACAGCGGCACGCGGGGGCTGGTTTTTGCTGATGTCGTGCTTTTCATCAGCCGACAGATTGGGCGTTTTGCCGCTGTTTTCAGTGTTCATGAGCGCATGACCGGTGGCGTGTATAAGCGTACGACACGCGCCACCGGTAGCTGTTCACTCAAAACCTGTAATCGCTGCCGCAGCCCGCGGCAGCGGGGACAAGGTCAAAGGTAATCAGGCCTGATTTTCATCCTGGAACTGATCTTTGACGTACTTGATCTCGGTGCGGCCGTGCGGTGCTGGCAGGCCGTCTTCACCGAGGTTGACGAAGACCATTTTGTCGACCGTCAGGATGCTTTTGCGGGTGATCTTGTTGCGCACTTCACAGGTCAGGGTGATCGAGGTGCGGCCAAATTCGGTAGCGGTGATGCCCAGCTCGATGATGTCGCCCTGGCGCGAGGCGCTGACAAAGTTGATTTCGGAGATGTACTTGGTCACGACGCGCTGGTTGCCCAGCTGAACAATGGCGTAGATCGCCGCTTCTTCGTCGATCCAGCGCAGCAGGCTGCCACCGAACAGGGTGCCGTTGGGGTTGAGGTCTTCGGGTTTAACCCATTTGCGGGTGTGAAAATTCATGTTCGCTCCTGACCGTCTTGCCTTAGATGCCGGCCATGATGTCAGACCTCGGCCCTCAGCTCTATTAACCTTGGACTATGGTCTCGATTAAGCAAATAAAAAAGCCTTGGATAAACCCTTGGGAACCCAGGCGCGGATGGCTATAATCTCCCTCGCTTCAAAAACGGTCATGTTCACCCGGTACCGTTTTCCCGCCACCTGTCCGAGGGGCGCTGCAGCAGGTTCAACCTGTCAGGCTCGGATGGGGCGTTGTTTGTTCAGGGTTCCCTGGGCAGGCACTAAACGCACAACGGCGCCCATTCGCGATTAAACGAATGGAGGCTCTTAATGAGCGCTGTAAACACGCCTGCAGGTTTTACCGACTATAAAGTCGCTGATATGTCCCTCGCCCAATGGGGCCGTCGCGAAACCTTCATCGCTGAATCCGAAATGCCGGCCCTGATGGGTCTGCGTCGTCGGTATGCCGCAGAACAACCGCTCAAGGGCGCGAAGATTCTGGGCTGCATCCACATGACCATCCAGACTGCCGTACTGATCGAAACCCTGGTTGCTCTGGGTGCCGAAGTGCGTTGGTCGTCGTGCAACATCTTCTCGACTCAAGACCAGGCCGCTGCCGCTATCGCTGCTGCCGGTATTCCAGTATTTGCCTGGAAAGGCGAGACCGAAGAAGAGTACGAGTGGTGCCTGGAGCAAACCATCTTGAAAGATGGCCAGCCTTGGGACGCCAACATGATCCTCGACGACGGCGGCGACCTGACCGAGCTGTTGCACAAAAAATACCCGGCCATGCTGAAAAAGATCCACGGCGTGACCGAAGAAACCACCACCGGCGTACACCGTCTGCTGGACATGCTGGCCAAAGGCGAGCTGATGATCCCGGCGATCAACGTGAACGACTCGGTGACCAAAAGCAAAAACGACAACAAGTACGGCTGCCGTCACAGCCTGAACGATGCGATCAAACGTGGTACTGACCACCTGCTGTCCGGCAAGCAAGCGCTGGTCATCGGCTACGGTGACGTGGGCAAGGGTTCGGCTCAATCCCTGCGCCAGGAAGGCATGATCGTTAAAGTCTCCGAAGTTGACCCGATCTGCGCCATGCAAGCGTGCATGGACGGCTTTGAAGTGGTTTCGCCGTTCATCAACGGCCAGAACGATGGCACAGAAGCGAGCATCGACAAGGCCCTGCTGGGCAAGATCGACCTGATCGTGACCACCACCGGTAACGTCAACGTGTGCGACAAGAACATGCTGGCTGCGCTGAAAAAACGCGCTGTGGTGTGCAACATCGGCCACTTCGACAACGAAATCGACACCGCTTTCATGCGCAAAAACTGGGCATGGGAAGAAGTGAAGCCACAAGTGCACAAGGTACACCGCACTGGCGCTGGCGAGTTCGACCCGCAGAACGACGACTACCTGATCCTGCTGGCCGAAGGCCGTCTGGTAAACCTGGGCAACGCCACCGGTCACCCAAGCCGCATCATGGACGGTTCGTTTGCCAACCAGGTACTGGCGCAGATCTTCCTGTTCGCCCAAAAATACGCTGACCTGCCTGCCGAACTGCAAGCTGAGCGTCTGACCGTAGAAGTACTGCCGAAAAAACTGGACGAAGAAGTGGCCCTGGAAATGGTTCGCGGCTTCGGTGGCGTGGTCACTCAATTGACCCAGCAACAAGCCGACTACATCGGCGTGACGGTTGAAGGTCCGTTCAAACCTGAAGCGTACCGTTACTGATTGGATCGCCAAGCCCGCCCCCTAATGGGGGCGGGCTTGTATTCGGCTTTTGTATTGCCAAGGATTTGACCATGTCCCAAGACCGTCGTTACAGCTTCGAGTTCTTCCCGACCAAGACCGATGCTGGACATGAAAAACTGATGAACACGGCTCGCCATCTGGCGACCTATAACCCGGATTTTTTCTCCTGCACCTACGGTGCTGGTGGCTCGACCCGTGACCGCACGATCAACACCGTGCTGCAACTGGAGAGCGAAGCCAAGGTCCCTGCCGCCCCGCACTTGTCGTGTGTCGGTGACAGCAAGGACGACTTGCGTGGCCTGCTGACTCAGTACCAGAGCGCAGGTATCAAGCGTATTGTCGCGCTGCGTGGCGACCTGCCTTCGGGTATGGGGATGGCCAGCGGTGAGTTGCGCTATGCCAATGACCTGGTGAGCTTCATTCGTGAAGAAACCGGCGATCACTTCCATATTGAAGTGGCGGCATACCCTGAGATGCACCCTCAGGCGCGCAATTTCGAAGACGATATCAGCAACTTCGTGCGCAAGGCCAACGCTGGCGCCGACAGTGCGATCACCCAGTACTTCTTTAACGCCGACAGCTACTTCCGCTTTGTTGAGCGCGTACGTGCGGCCGGCGTCATGATCCCGATCGTGCCGGGCATCATGCCGATTACCAACTACAGCAAGTTGGCGCGTTTCTCGGACGCTTGCGGTGCAGAAATCCCGCGTTGGATTCGCAAGCAACTGGAAGCCTACGGCGATGATGCGAACAGCATCCAGGCGTTTGGCGAGCAAGTAATCAGCGAAATGTGCGAGCGTTTGCTCGATGGCGGCGCACCGGGCCTGCACTTCTATACCTTGAACCAGTCTGAGCCGAGCCTGGCGATCTGGAACAACCTGAAGCTGCCACGCTGATCCACACTGCATCGCCCTTGTGGGAGCGGGCTTGCTCGCGATGGGCGTCACCCGGTTTGCTGATAAACCGTGGTGCTACCATCGCGAGCAAGCCCGCTCCCACGGGTTATGTGGCCTGTGCCCCTACAAAACCGTTGAGCAGCATGAAATCGGCGCGCCGTGATTGCTCTGTTATACTCCGGGTTTTCCGCCAGGCTTACGCCCGGCCGCTCGTCCTTGTACCCGGCATTCAACCCCGTGACTGCGCAGCTTCCAGCCCGCGCGAGCGATGTGAATGAGCCTCAGGACTGGAGCAGGACCGGACGGGATTGCGTCACCTTAAACGCCATTCACGCCAGGCAAGACTATCCCTTTGGGCCAAGCCCTAACTAGAACAGGATTACTCATGTCCTTTGCTTCCCTCGGTCTCTCCGAGGCTTTAGTCCGCGCCATTGAAGATGCGGGCTATACCGAGCCTACTCCGGTGCAACAGCGGGCCATTCCCGCCGTGTTGCAAGGTCGCGATTTGATGGTTGCGGCCCAGACAGGTACTGGTAAAACCGGCGGCTTCGCTCTTCCGATTCTGGAAAAGCTGTTTCCCAATGGCCACCCGGACAAATCCCAGCGTCACGGCCCACGCCAACCTCGCGTGCTGGTTCTGACCCCGACTCGCGAACTCGCAGCCCAAGTGCACGAGAGCTTCAAGCTCTATGCCCGCGACCTGAAGTTCGTCAGTGCCTGCATCTTCGGCGGCGTCGGCATGAACCCGCAGGTTCAGGCCATGTCCCGTGGTGTTGACGTGCTGGTGGCGTGCCCGGGTCGTTTGCTCGACCTGTGCGGCCAGGGCAGCGTTGACCTCTCTCACGTAGAAATTCTGGTGCTCGATGAAGCCGACCGGATGCTCGACATGGGCTTTGTCCATGACGTGAAAAAAGTCCTCGCACGTTTGCCTGCCAAGCGTCAGAACCTGCTGTTCTCGGCGACGTTCTCCAAGGACATCACCGACCTGGCCGGCAAGTTGCTGCGCAACCCTGAGCGCATTGAAGTGACGCCGCCCAACACCACGGTTGAGCGCATCGAGCAGCGTGTTTTCCGCCTGCCTGCGACCCACAAACGTGCCTTGCTGGCCCACTTGATCACCGCAGGTGCCTGGGAACAGGTGCTGGTGTTCACGCGTACCAAGCACGGTGCCAATCGTTTGGCTGAATACCTGGACAAACACGGCCTGAGCGCTGTGGCCATCCACGGTAACAAGAGCCAAAACGCGCGTACCAAAGCCCTGGCCGACTTTAAAGCCGGTTCTGTGCGCATTCTGGTTGCCACCGACATTGCCGCGCGTGGCCTGGACATCGACCAGTTGCCGCACGTGGTCAACTTCGAACTGCCGAACGTAGATGAAGACTACGTTCACCGTATCGGCCGTACGGGCCGTGCCGGTCGTTCGGGCGAAGCGATTTCCCTGGTTGCTCCCGACGAAGAAAAACTGCTCAAAAGCATTGAGCGCATGACCAAACAGAAGATCGCTGATGGCGACCTGATGGGTTTTGACGCCAGTGCCGTAGAAGCTGAAAAGCCTGAAGTGCGCGAGCGTCCGGATGTGCGTAACCCGCGCAACCCGCCACGTGGCCCACGCGGCGACGGTCCGGGTAATCCGGGCGGTGGCGGCGGTCGTAAAGACAAAGGCAAAGACAAGGGCAAAGAAAAACCTGCAGCGGCACGCGGCGAGCGTCCAGCCCGTGAGCAAAAGCCACGCAGCGCCCAGCCTGCCCGTGAGCAGCGTCAGCCCACCCCTCGTGCCGACGCCAACCGTGCGCCGGACGAGTTCCGTGATGACGATGTGGATAACTTTGGTAACCGCGCTGATTACGTCAGCCCGTACCAAAACAAAAACAACCAGGGCCGCGACCGTCGTCCGGGTGCTCCGGCGCAAGGCGCGGGCGCTGGCACTCCGGCCCGTTCAGGTGGTCGTCAAAACGGCCCGCGTACCGGCAGCGGCGCCAGCACTGGCACCCCGCCAGCCAAGCGCAGCGGCCCACGCAACGGCGCGCCACGTGATGGCCAGGCCCGTCGCGACAACCGCCCGGCGCGTGATACTGCGCGTCAAGAGCCAGCGGTTAAAGGCCCACGTGAGAACCAGCCGAAGATCATGCACAAAGAGTCCAAAAGCGATCGCTTTTTGACCCCTGAGCAGCTGGATCAACTGCCGAACCGCCCTCGAGGCGAGAAGCCTGCACTGTTGACTCGCAACCGCTGAGTTAACGCTGCATAAAAAACGCCCCCGACCGAAAGATTGGGGGCGTTTTTTTTAGCCATCTAAAAGCGCTATTACTTGGCCTTCACGCCTTCCAGCGAGATGTCCAGGTCCAGTGTTTGAGCGGTTGGGCCCGGGCCTTTGATGCCGAAGTCGTTCAGGTTCAGCGTAGTGGTAGCGTTGAAGCCAGCGCGTTCGCCGCCCCATGGATCCTTGCCTTCGCCGTTGAATGTGGCTTTGAAGGTCACAGGCTTGGTCACGCCGTGCAGCGTCAGGTCGCCGGTCACGTCAGCTGTCTTGTCGCCGGTTGGCACCACTTTGGTCGACTTGAAGGTCGCTTCAGGGTATTTGGCAACGTCCAGGAAGTCTTTGCTGGCGATGTGCTTGTCACGCTCTGCGTGGTTGGAGAACAGGCTGGCGGTTTGCAGGGTGATGTCAATTTTGCTGTCAGCAGGCTTGGCGGCATCCCACGAGAAGGTGCCTTTCCAGTCCTTGAACGTACCGTGAACGAAGCTGTAGCCCAAGTGGCTGATTTTCCAGTCGATGAAAGCGTGCTGGCCTTCTTTATCGATGGTGTAGTCGGCAGCCATGGCTTGACCGGCGGTCAGCAGAGCAGTCCCAAGTGCCAGAGCAGCGAGCGTCTTTTTCAACATGCGTTCTATTCCTTTTGAATTGAGGTTGAGCATCAGGCTTTGCGGCCCAGCATACGTTTTAGGGTCGCATCACGGTCAATGAAGTGGTGTTTAAAGGCAGCCAGACCATGCAGAACAGCAAAGATCACCACGGTCCAGGCCAGCCACAGGTGCACAACGCCAGCAACATCAGCCTGATTGGGCAGGCTGGAGATCAGTGCCGGTACTTCAAACAGACCGAAGACAGGGATACCCACGCCTTCGGCCGTCGAGATCAAATATCCCGCGATCATGAGGGCAAACAAGCTCAGGTACAGAAAAGCGTGACCGAACTTGGCGCCGATACGGGTTGCAGGGCTATACGTTTCTAAAGCAGGGGGCGGCGGGCTGATGAACCGCCAGACAACACGGATCAACATGACCGCCAACAGCGTCAGACCGATGCTTTTATGCAGGTCCGGCGCTTCTTTACGCCAAGGGTCATAGTAGTCGAGACCGACCATCCACAAGCCCAATGCGAACAACCCAAACACGGCCAGCGCGACTGACCAGTGCAGGAAAATACTCACGGCACCATAGCGAGAAGACGAGTTACGTAGCTGCATTGCCAACATCCTGTGGGAATTGACGCTAAGACTAATGGTTTACCTATCGAATGAAAGCGCATTTTTTTGCTGCAAAACATCGATAAATACGATCTGTAGCCTGGGGATCAAGCATTAAGCAAACGTTAACAATAGCCGTGTGCGTGTTTTATGCCGAGCCGTGCCTTGAATGTAAATATGCGTGTCTATGGATAAACGTAATGACTTGTGACGAGCCTGCGCATTGCATAGGCTTGCAGGCTTGTTTGCCCGCAGACGCCGGGAACCAGCGCCAGGAGAGTGGAAATGGGCCTGAATAATCAATGGATGCAGCGCGATCTTGCCGTGTTGTGGCACCCCTGCACCCAAATGAAAGATCACGAACAGTTGCCGCTGATCCCCATCAAGCGCGGTGAAGGCGTGTGGCTCGAAGACTTCGAAGGCAAACGCTATCTGGATGCCGTGAGTTCTTGGTGGGTCAACGTGTTTGGCCACGCCAACCCGCGTATCAATCAGCGCATCAAGGACCAGGTCGACCAGTTGGAGCACGTGATCCTCGCGGGTTTCAGCCATCAGCCGGTGATCGAGTTGTCAGAGCGCCTGGTCAAGATGACCCCTGAGGGCCTGACCCGCTGCTTCTATGCCGACAATGGTTCGTCGTGTATCGAAGTCTCGCTGAAGATGAGCTTTCACTACTGGCTCAACCGCGGCCAGCCTGACAAAAAGCGCTTCGTGACCCTGACCAACAGCTACCACGGCGAAACCATGGCCGCGATGTCGGTGGGTGACGTGCCGCTGTTCACCGAAACCTACAAGGCTTTGCTGCTCGACACGATCAAAGTGCCGAGCCCCGATTGCTACTTGCGCCCTGAAGGCGTGAGCTGGGAAGCCCACTCGCGCACGATGTTCCAGGCCATGGAACAGACCCTGGCCGAGCACCATGCCACGATTGCTGCGGTGATCGTCGAGCCGTTGATTCAGGGCGCGGGCGGTATGCGCATGTACCACCCGGTGTACCTCACGTTGTTGCGCGAGACCTGTGACCGTTATGGCGTGCACCTGATCCTCGACGAAATCGCCGTGGGCTTTGGCCGTACCGGGACAATGTTTGCCTGTGAACAAGCCGGCATCACGCCAGACTTCCTGTGCCTGTCCAAAGCCTTGACCGGTGGCTACTTGCCGCTGGCGGCGTGCCTGACCACCGATGAGGTGTACAGCGCGTTCTACGACGACTACCCGACCCTGCGCGCCTTCCTCCATTCCCACAGCTACACCGGCAACCCGCTGGCGTGTGCGGCGGCGTTGGCCACGCTGGATATTTTTGAAGACGACAACGTCATCGAAAACAACAAGGCACTCGCCCAACGCATGGCCAGCGCCACGGCCCATCTGGCCGACCATGCACACGTCTCGGAAGTGCGTCAGACGGGTATGGTACTGGCGATAGAAATGGTCCAGGACAAAGCCAGCAAAACGGCTTACCCGTGGCAGGAACGACGCGGCCTGAAAGTCTTCCAGCACGCGCTGGAGCGGGGAGCGTTATTGCGTCCGTTGGGCAGTGTGGTGTATTTCTTGCCGCCTTACGTGATTACCCCCGAGCAGATCGACTTTCTGGCTGAAGTGGCCAGCGAAGGCATCGACATCGCGACGCGCTCGGACATCAGCGTGGCCGTGCCGGCGAACTTCCATCCAGACTTCCGCGACCCGGGTTAATCATGTTTTTGTAGCCGCTGCCGCAGGCTGCGATAAGGGCCGCAGGACCTTTAAAACATCAGGGTCGCTGCGCAACCCATCGCAGCCTGCGGCAGCGGCTACATGAGTAATTTAATTTTCAGAGAATTTAAATGAGATTGTCCCGCTTCTTTATCGACGCCCCGTTGAGCCTCGGTGAGCATGAACTGCCTGAAGCCCAGGCGCATTACATTGGCCGCGTGCTGCGCATGGCCGAGGGCGATGCCCTGCAAGTGTTCGACGGCTCGGGTCAGGAGTTTCTGGGGCGCTTGCTGGAAGTCGGCAAAAAACGTGTGCGCGTGGTGCTCGACGAAACCTTTGCCGGGCAAGTTGAGTCGCCGTTGGCCATTCACTTGGGCCAGGGGTTGTCCCGTGGCGAGCGCATGGACTGGGCGATTCAAAAGGCCACTGAATTGGGCGTGACGCAAATTACCCCGATCATGAGTGAGCGCTGTGAAGTGCGGCTAAAGGACGAACGTGCTGACAAACGCCTCGCGCACTGGCGGCAAGTGGCGATCAGTGCGTGTGAGCAGTGTGGCCGTTCGCGGGTGCCGGTGATTCACCTGCCGGTATTGCTCAGTGACTGGATCAAAACCACCGAAGCCGACCTCAAGCTGGTGCTGCACCCGGTGTCAGCGCCGCTGACCAGCCACGCCAAGCCTGCGCGTCTGGCGTTTTTGATCGGCCCGGAAGGCGGGTTGACCGACAACGAAGTGGAGCACGCCCACGCCGCAGGCTTCCAGCCGGCCCGCCTCGGCCCGCGTGTGCTGCGTACCGAAACGGCGCCCGTAGTCGCGCTGGCCGTGGCCCAGCAACTGTGGGGTGATTTCTAAACGATTGACCTGTAGGAGCGAGCTTGCCTCGCGATCTTTTGATCTTTAAAAGATCGCGAGGCACGCCAGCCTCTGGCAAAACATGACAACCGGCCTAAATTGCCCGGTCACGGGATCGGCAGGTAGAGT
>NZ_JBEOPQ010000100.1:0-10555 GCF_040310285.1 Pseudomonas sp. HY2-MNA-CIBAN-0224
GAGCTTGCCTCGCGATCTTTTAAAAAGATCAA
This sequence comes from Pseudomonas sp. HY2-MNA-CIBAN-0224, assembly GCF_040310285.1. NCBI lineage: Bacteria > Pseudomonadati > Pseudomonadota > Gammaproteobacteria > Pseudomonadales > Pseudomonadaceae > Pseudomonas > Pseudomonas sp. HY2-MNA-CIBAN-0224. The sequence continues at coordinate 33 of NZ_JBEOPQ010000100.1, forward strand.
AAGATCGCGAGGCAAGCTCGCTCCTACAGAAATGAAAGCAAAAAAAAACCGACCAAAAGGTCGGTTTTTTTAGGCGTTAGAAAAACTTATGCACGTTTTCTGTTCAAAAGTCATACCGAGAAATAAGCATATAAATCAGCGAGTTATGACTGTATTTCAAAAGAAATCCAAAACTTGTGCACACGTTATCCACAAACCGCTCAGTTCACCACTGTTTCGGTTTGCACCGCCACCGGTGGCAAGGAACCCATGGCCCGCTGAGCGTCTTCATTCCATGTTTGAACCCGCTCATTGAGCTCGGCAATCGCCCGTGGGCCGCTGCCGTTAGCGTACATCGGCTCACCAATGACCACTTCAATGGTGCCAGGGCGCTTGGCCCAACCGGTTTTAGGCCAGAACTTGCCCGCGTTGTGGGCAATCGGCAGCACCGGCAATTCGGCATTCACCGCCAGCGCGGTACCGCCCCGGGAGAACTTGCCGACCTGACCGTAAGGCACACGTGTGCCCTCAGGAAAAATCAGCACCCAGATGTTGTCCTTGAGCAGCTCATCACCTTTTTTGGCGATGTCTTTAAGCGCCGCTTTCGGGTTGTCCCGGTCAATCGCAATCGGGCGCAGCATTGCCATCGCCCAGCCAAAAAACGGCACGTACAGCAGTTCGCGCTTGAGCACCTGGCTCAACGGCTGAAAGTAGGCCGAGAGAAAAAACGTCTCCCAGGTACTTTGGTGGTTGGCCAGAATCACGCACGGGCGCTCAGGGATGTGTTCAGCCCCGGTGACCTTGACGTTGATGCCCAGAAACACCCGCGTCAGCCACAAGGCGCAGCGGCACCAATACACGTTGATAAAGCGATAACGCGCTGGAAACGACAAAAAAGGAGCGACAAAAAAACTCAGTGAACACCACAGCAGAGAGCTGGTGCCCAGCAGCAGGTAAAAGAAGAAAGTTCTGATGGCCTGCAGTATCGACATAGCGGCTTTTACCGTTGCGGATAAGGCATGACTGAACAGGCCTGTGCACAGAATGCCGGCGCGTGTTCAAACCTGCCCTATTTGTGGATAAGTTCGGCGGCAACTGCCACCAGATCGTCAAATATTAGAGTACTGTCCGGTAATTCTTTGGCCAAAGTTTGTAGGCCTTTTCCGGTTTTTACCAAAACGGGCTGTGAATCGACGGCCTTTGCGGCCTGTAAGTCACTCAAGCTGTCACCCACAAACCAGCATTCGGTCAGATCTGCACCGTAATGCTCAGCAATGGTGTGCAACATGCCCGGCTTTGGCTTGCGGCATGTGCAGCCTTCATCGGGCCCGTGAGGGCAATACACCACCAGCCCAAGCTCGCCACCCTGTTCGGCCACCAACGCGCGCAGGCGTGCGTGCATGGCGTCCAGCGTGGCGAGGTCGTAATAGCCGCGGGCAATGCCGGACTGGTTGGTTGCCACGGCAACCGTCCAGCCCGCTTTGCTCAACTGCGCAATCGCCTCAATCGCGCCGGGGAGCGGGATCCACTCCTCGACAGACTTGATGTAAGCGTCGGAGTCCTGGTTGATGACACCGTCCCGATCGAGAATCAGCAGTTTCATCAGTTCCTCAGCTCAGCAACGAAATATCAGCGACGCCCAGGAACAGGCTGCGCAGACGGGCCAGCAAGGCGTAGCGGTTAGCGCGCACGCTGGCGTCATCGGCGTTGATCATCACCGCTTCAAAGAACGCGTCCACCGGCTCGCGCAGCGAGGCCAGACGGGTCAGCGCTTCGTTGTACTGACGGGCAGCGGCCATCGGTTGTACCGCTTCGTCCGCCTTTTGAATGGCCGAGTACAGCGAGAACTCGCTGGCGTTGTCGAAGAACTTGGCTTCGACATTCGTCGAAATCTTGCCTTCCACTTTGCTCAACAGGTTCGATACACGTTTGTTCACAGCGGCCAGGGCTTCGGCTTCCGGCAACTGACGGAACGCCTGAACGGCTTGTACACGCTGATCGAAGTCCAGCGCCGAACGCGGCTGCAACGCACGCACCGACAGGTACGTCGCCACGTCCACGCCTTCGTCTTCGTAACGCGCACGCAGGCGGTCGAAGATGAACTCCAGCACCTGGTCAGCCAGACCGGCCGACTTGACCTTGGCACCGAACGCCGACACAGCGAAATTCACCGCTTCGGTCAGGTCGAGGTCGAGCTTTTTGTCGATCAGAATCCGCAAGATCCCCAGCGCTGCGCGACGCAGTGCGTAAGGGTCTTTGCTACCGGTCGGGAGCATGCCGATGCCGAAAATACCCACCAGGGTGTCGAGCTTGTCAGCGATGGCCACCGCTGCACCGGTCAGGGTTTCTGGCAGTTCAGCGCCCGCACCGCGCGGCATGTACTGCTCGTTCAGCGCCAGGGCGACATCTTCTGGCTCGCCATCATTGAGGGCGTAGTAGTAACCGGCGATGCCTTGCATTTCCGGGAACTCGCCGACCATTTCAGTGGCCAGGTCGCACTTGGACAGCACGCCTGCACGGGCTGCGCGCTGAGCGTCGCCGCCAATGCGCGGGGCGATGAACGCGGCCAGCTTGGACACGCGCTCGGCCTTGTCGTAAACGCTGCCCAGTTGCGCCTGGAACACCACGTTTTGCAGGCGCTGGTTGAAGCTTTCCAGCGGCTGCTTTTTGTCTTGCTTGAAGAAGAACTCAGCATCGGTCAGACGTGGGCGAACCACCTTCTCGTTACCCGAGATGATCTGCTTCGGATCTTTGCTCTCGACGTTGGCCACGGTGATAAAACGCGGCAGCAGCTTGCCATCGACGTCCAGCAGGCAGAAATACTTCTGGTTGTCCTGCATGGTGGTGATCAGGGCTTCTTGCGGCACGTCCAGGAAGCGCTCTTCGAACGAGCACACCAGCGGCACCGGCCATTCAACCAGCGCGGTCACTTCATCGAGCAGGCTTGGCGGCACGATCGCGGTGCCTTCCTGCATCGTGGCCAGTTCGGCCACACGCTTGGAGATCAGCTCGCGACGCTCATTGAAGTCTGCCAGCACGTAGGCCTTGCGCAGGTCTTCGAGGTAGTTGGCAGGCGAGGTGATGCGCACGTTTTCCGGGTGGTGGAAACGGTGACCACGGGAATCACGGCCAGCCTTTTGCGCGAGGATGGTGCAGTCGATGACCTCATCGCCCAGCAGCATCACCAACCATTGGGTTGGACGCACGAATTCTTCTTTACGTGCACCCCAGCGCATGCGCTTGGGGATCGGCAAATCGTTCAGCGAGTCTTCAACGATGGTCGGCAGCAGGCTGGCGGTCGGCTTGCCGATGATCACCTGGCTGAAACGCAGTTTTGGACCGCTCTGATCGATTTCGCTCAGCTCAACGCCGCATTTTTTGGCAAAACCCAGGGCTGCCTGGGTCGGGTTGCCTTCAGCGTCGAACGCGGCCTGGCGAGGCGGGCCGTCGATGTTGATGCTGCGATCAGGCTGTTGCGTGTCGAGCTGGGTCAGCAGCACGGCCAGACGGCGCGGCGCGGCATAGACTTTTTTCGCCTTGAAGTTCAGACCGGCGCTTTGCAGGCCTTTTTCGATACCGGCCAAAAACGCGTCGGCCAAGGTACTGAGGGCTTTTGGCGGCAGTTCTTCAGTGCCCAGTTCAACCAGAAAATCTTGAGCACTCATTGTGCAGCCTCCAACTTAGCCAACACTTCATCACGCAAATCGGGTGGAGCCATCGGGAAGCCCAGCTTGGCGCGCGCTTCGAGATACGCCTGAGCCACCGAACGCGCCAGGGTACGCACACGCAGGATGTACTGCTGACGTGCGGTCACCGAGATGGCCCGGCGCGCGTCCAGCAGGTTGAAGGTGTGGGATGCCTTGAGCACCATTTCGTAGCTTGGCAGCGGCAGCGGCTGGTCGAGTTCGATCAGGCGCTTGGCTTCGCTTTCATAGAAATCGAACAGTTCAAACAGCTTGTCGACGTTGGCGTGTTCGAAGTTGTAAGTCGACTGCTCGACTTCGTTCTGATGGAACACGTCGCCGTAGGTCACTTTGCCGAACGGGCCGTCAGTCCAGACCAGGTCGTAGACAGAATCCACGCCTTGCAGGTACATCGCCAGACGCTCAAGGCCGTAGGTGATTTCGCCGGTCACCGGGTAGCACTCAATGCCGCCTACTTGCTGGAAGTAAGTGAATTGGGTGACTTCCATACCGTTGAGCCAGATTTCCCAGCCCAGACCCCAGGCGCCCAGGGTCGGCGATTCCCAGTTGTCTTCGACAAAACGGATATCGTGAACCAGCGGGTCCAGGCCGATGTGCTTCAGCGAGCCCAGGTACAGCTCCTGGAAGTTAGGCGGGTTTGGCTTCAATACCACCTGGAACTGGTAGTAGTGCTGCAGACGGTTAGGGTTTTCGCCGTAGCGGCCGTCAGTCGGGCGACGACTGGGCTGCACATAAGCGGCGTTCCAGGTTTCTGGGCCCAGAGAGCGCAAAAACGTGGCGGTATGGAAAGTGCCGGCGCCCACTTCCATATCGTAGGGCTGAAGCACCACACAACCTTGCTCGGCCCAGTATTGCTGGAGGGCGAGGATCAAGTCTTGGAAGGTACGCACTGCTGGCGTAGGCTGGCTCACAAATTCACCTGTTTCTTGGGCTGCGATTTAAAGAGCGGGAGTATACCCGATTCGGTCGCGCCTCCACCTCTTGGAGCCTCTATGCCACGTTGTTTCTGGTGCCCTGACGACCCGTTATATGCGGCCTATCACGATCAAGAGTGGGGCGTGCCGTTGCGCGATGCGCATGCGCTCTTCGAGTTGTTATTGCTCGAAGGGTTCCAGGCGGGTTTATCGTGGATCACGGTTTTGCGCAAACGCGAGCATTATCGCAAGGTCATGTTCGGCTTTGATGTGCAGCGCCTGGCGGTCATGACAGACGCCGAGATAGAGGCCTTGCTGCTCGATCCGGGCATCGTGCGCAACCGCTTGAAAGTCACCGGTGCGCGTCGCAACGCCCAGGCCTGGCTGGCGCTCAAAGACCCGGTTGAGTTTTTGTGGTCGTTCGTTGGCGGCCAGCCCAAGATCAACCACTTCACCGAACGTCATGAATTCCCGGCCGTTACGCCTGAGGCCGAAGCCATGAGCAAAGGTTTGAAAAAAGCCGGTTTTACCTTCGTCGGCCCGACCATTTGCTACGCCTTCATGCAGGCCAGCGGCATGGTCATGGACCACGCCACCACCTGCGACCGCTACGCTGAGCTGTCCAACGCCGGTTAGAATGCCTTTTTTATACACCGGCCCTGTGGGAGCGGGCTTGCTCGCGATGGCCTCTACGCGGTGATCCAGATGCACCTCGTTGCCTGAATCGCGAGCAAGCCCGCTCCCACAAGGGTTGTCGATGCACTATGAAGACGGGAAAGACCCTGTGGAAAAGTTTAAAGGCGCCTTGCTGGTCGGGGCTTTACGGTTGTTTGCCATGCTCCCTTGGGGCGCGGTGCAACACGTGGGCTCGGCCATCGGCTGGCTGATGTGGAAACTGCCCAATCGCTCGCGCGAGGTGGTGCGGATCAACCTGGCCAAGTGCTTCCCCCAAATGGACCCGGTTGCCCGTGAACAATTGGTCGGCCAAAGCCTCAAAGACATCGGCAAAAGCCTGACCGAGAGCGCCTGCGCGTGGATCTGGCCCGCCCAGCGCTCCATTGACCTGGTGCGCGAAGTCGAAGGCCTGGACGTGCTCAAAGACGCCCTCGCTTCCGGCAAAGGCGTGGTCGGCATCACCAGCCACCTGGGCAACTGGGAAGTGCTTAACCACTTCTATTGCAGCCAGTGCAAACCGATCATTTTCTACCGCCCGCCCAAGCTCAAGGCCGTTGACGAACTGCTGCGCAAACAGCGCGTACAGCTGGGCAACCGCGTGGCCGCGTCGACCAAAGAGGGCATCTTGAGTGTCATCAAAGAGGTGCGCAAAGGCGGTCAGGTCGGCATTCCGGCAGACCCGGAGCCGGCAGAATCAGCGGGTATTTTTGTACCGTTCCTCGGCACCACGGCCCTGACCAGCAAGTTTGTACCCAACATGCTGGCGGGTGGCAAAGCGGTAGGCGTGTTCCTGCACGCGGTGCGTTTGCCGGACGGTTCGGGGTTCAAAGTGATATTGGAAGCGGCGCCCGAAGCCATGTACAGCACCGACACCGAAACCGCCTGCGCGGCCATGAGCCAAGTGGTTGAGAAGTACGTGCGGGCTTACCCGAGCCAATACATGTGGAGCATGAAACGCTTCAAAAAACGCCCGCCGGGCGAGGCGCGCTGGTACTGAGCTAGCTGAATGCACAACCTGTGGGAGCGGGCTTGCTCGCGATACAAACGACGCGGTTTAACCTTGAAACTGCGTAGATGCCATCGCGAGCAAGCCCGCTCCCACAGGAAATCTGAGGCGTTAAGCCTGTTGCTTCTCAAGCTTCTTCAAAAACACGGTCATTTCTTTCTCGGCCTGTTTGTCGCCATGGCCTTGTGCCGCGATGATCCCCTGCTCCCACGCGGTTCGCGCCGCTGCACGGTCGCCTGCCGCCAATCGGGCCTTGCCCAGCAGCTTCCAGGCCGCTGAGTACTTGGGGTCAAATTCAACACAGCGCTGCAAATGTTCCGCCGCCTTGAGGTTATCCCCAAGGTCGAGATAACCCTTGCCCAGCCCGAAGCGCAGCAGCGAGTTATCCACACCCTTGGCCAACATCTTTTCCAATGACTCCAGCATCCCTGACTCCTTAGAAAAAACTCAAACCCACGTGGAACAGCTTCTCTACGTCGCGAATATGCTTTTTATCCACAAGGAACAAAATCACGTGGTCGCCGGCATTGATCACCGTGGCGTCGTGGGCAATCAGCACTTCGTCGTCGCGAATGATCGCGCCAATGGTGGTGCCCGGCGGCAGGTTGATTTCACCAATGCGCTTGCCAATCACCTTGCTCGACTTCGAATCACCGTGGGCAATTGCTTCGATGGCCTCCGCCGCACCCCGGCGCAGCGAGTGCACACTGACAATGTCGCCCCGGCGCACGTGGGCCAGCAAGGTGCCGATGGTGGCCAACTGCGGGCTGATGGCAATGTCGATTTCGCCGCCCTGGATCAAGTCCACATAAGCCGGATTGTTGATGATGCTCATGACCTTTTTCGCGCCCAGGCGTTTGGCCAGCAACGAGGACATGATGTTGGCCTCATCGTCGTTGGTCAGGGCCAGAAACAGGTCGGCATCGGCGATGTTCTCTTCGAGCATCAAGTCGCGGTCTGACGCGCTGCCTTGCAACACCACGGTGCTGTCCAGGGTGTCAGACAAATAGCGGCAGCGGGCCGGGCTCATCTCGATGATCTTGACCTGATAACGGCTTTCGATGGCCTCGGCCAGGCGCTCGCCAATCTGCCCGCCCCCGGCGATCACAATGCGTTTATAGCTTTCGTCGAGGCGGCGCATTTCGCTCATCACGGCGCGAATGTTGGCCTTGGCGGCGATGAAAAACACCTCATCGTCGGCCTCAATTACGGTGTCGCCACGGGGCGTAATCGGCCGGTCACGTCGGAAAATCGCCGCAACCCGGGTGTCCACATTCGGCATGTGCTCACGCAACTGGCGCAATTGTTGGCCAATCAACGGGCCGCCGTAGTACGCCTTGACCGCCACCAACTGCGCCTTGCCGCCGGCAAAGTCGATCACCTGCAAGGCGCCGGGGTGTTCAACCAGGCGCTTGATGTAGTTGGTCACAACCTGCTCGGGGCTGATCAGAACGTCGACCGGGATCGCGTCGTTATCAAACAGCTCTTCGCCGCGGGTCAGGTAGGCCGATTCGCGCACCCGGGCGATTTTGGTCGGGGTGTGGAACAGCGTGTAGGCCACTTGGCACGCGACCATGTTGGTCTCGTCGCTGTTGGTCACCGCCACCAGCATGTCGGCATCGTCGGCGCCCGCCTGGCGCAGCACATTGGGCAGCGAAGCACGGCCCTGCACGGTACGGATATCCAGACGATCACCCAAATCGCGGAGGCGATCGCCATCGGTGTCGACCACGGTGATGTCATTGGCTTCACTGGCCAAATGCTCGGCCAGCGTACCGCCGACCTGCCCTGCGCCGAGGATGATGATTTTCATGCCGTGATTCCCTGTTCCCGTCGTTAGCCGCGTGCGGCAGCGATCTTGATCAGTTTGGCGTAATAGAAACCGTCATGCCCACCCTCTTGCGCCAGCAATTGGCGCCCGTGAGGTTGCTTGATGCCGAACTGCCCGGCGATATCCAGCTCGCGCGCACCGGGCGTGCGGGCCAAAAAGGCTTCAATCACTTCGGTGTTTTCGGTCGGTAAGGTCGAACAGGTGGCGTACAGCAGGATGCCGCCGACTTCGAGAGTCTGCCACATGGCGTCCAGCAGTTCGCCCTGCAGGCTGGCGAGGGCGGCGATGTCGTCCGGTTGGCGGGTCAGCTTGATGTCCGGGTGGCGGCGGATCACGCCCGTTGCCGAACATGGTGCATCGAGCAGGATGCGCTGGAACGGTTTGCCGTCCCACCAGGTCGCGGTGTCGCGGCCATCGGCAGCAATCAGCTCGGCGCTCAGGCCCAGGCGTTCGAGGTTCTCACGCACGCGCACCAGGCGCTTGGCCTCAAGGTCGACCGCCACCACGCCCGCAAGCTGGGGCTCGGCTTCCAAAATGTGGCAAGTCTTGCCGCCCGGCGCGCAGCAGGCGTCGAGCACGCGCTGGCCGGGGGCCAGGTCGAGCAGGTCGGCGGCCAACTGCGCAGCTTCGTCCTGCACGCTGATCCAGCCTTCGGCAAAGCCCGGCAGATTGCGCACATCGCAGGCTTCGGCCAGCACAATGCCGTCGCGGCTGTACACACAGGGCTGGGCCTGCACGTCGCTTTCAGCCAGCAATTGCAGGTACTGATCACGGGTTTTATGACGGCGATTGACCCGCAGAATCATCGGCGGATGCGCGTTGTTGGCAGCGCAAATGGCTTCCCACTGCTGCGGCCAGAACGCTTTCAGCGATTTTTGCAGCCAGCGCGGGTGCGCGGTGCGCACCACCGGGTCGTGCTCCAGTTCGGCCAGCAAGGCTTCGCTGTCGCGCTGGGCGTTGCGCAACACGGCGTTGAGCAGGCCTTTGGCCCACGGCTTTTTCAGTTTGTCGGCGCAGCCCACGGTTTCGCCAATGGCCGCGTGGGCCGGCACCCGCGTGTACAGCAGTTGGTACAAGCCCACCAGCAACAGCGCTTCAACGTCGGCATCGGCGGCTTTGAAGGGTTTTTGCAGCAGCTTGTTGGCCAATGCCGACAAGCGCGGATACCAGCGTGCGGTGCCGAACGCCAGGTCCTGGGTCAGGCCGCGGTCGCGGGCTTCAACCTTGTCCAGTTGCAACGGCAACGAACTGTTGAGCGATGCCTTGCCGTTGAGTACGGCGGTCAGTGCCTTGGCGGCGGCCAGACGCGGGTTCATTGTGCAGCGCCCAGAACAGTGCCCACGGCAAACTTCTCACGGCGGCTGTTGAACAGATCGCTGAAGTTCAGCGCTTTACCGCCGGGCAATTGCAGACGGGTCAGGCACAGCGCACCTTCACCGCAGCCCACGATCAGGCCGTCTTTGCTGGCCGCGAGGATCTGCCCCGGTTCGCCCTTGGCGTCTGCCAAGGTGGCGGCCAGCACTTTCAGGGCTTCGCCGTTGAGCGTGCTGTGGCAAATCGGCCATGGGTTGAAGGCACGAATCAGCCGCTCCAGCTCCACCGCCGGGCGGTTCCAGTCGATGCGCGCTTCGTCTTTATTGAGCTTGTGGGCGTAGGTCGCCAGGCTGTCGTCCTGCACTTCGCCTTGCAAGGTGCCGTCAGCCAGGCCGGCAATGGCTTCGATCACGGCCGGTGGGCCCAGCTCGGCCAAACGGTCGTGCAGGGTGCCGCCGGTGTCTTCGCTGCTGATCGGGGTGATGGACTTGAGCAGCATCGGGCCGGTGTCCAGACCCGCCTCCATGCGCATCACCGTCACACCGCTTTGTGCATCGCCAGCCTCGACCGCGCGCTGAATCGGCGCGGCGCCGCGCCAGCGTGGCAGCAACGAGGCGTGGCTGTTGATGCAGCCCAAACGCGGAATATCCAGCACCACTTGCGGCAGGATCAGGCCGTACGCCACCACCACCATCAAGTCGGGCTTGAGCGCGGCGAGTTCGGCTTGAGCCTCGGCTGCGCGCAAGGTCGGCGGCTGCATGACCGCAATGTTGTGTTCCAGCGCCAGCTGCTTGACCGGGCTTGGCATCAGCTTTTGCCCGCGCCCGGCCGGACGATCCGGTTGGGTGTACACCGCAACGATCTCGTACGGGCTGTCGAGCAGCGCCTTGAGGTGTTCAGCGGCAAATTCGGGGGTGCCAGCAAAGACGATGCGAAGTGGCTCAGTCATGGAGTACTCACTTGGAATGGGGGAAGGCAGGAATAACCCTGTAGGAGCGAGCTTGCCTCGCGATCTTTTGATCGTTTAAAAGATCGCGAGGCAGCGTTTATTTCGCCTGGTAGATGATCCCCGGGCTGCACTGGACCATCTGGTAGTGGTC
>NZ_JBEOPQ010000101.1:0-10465 GCF_040310285.1 Pseudomonas sp. HY2-MNA-CIBAN-0224
GAGCGAGCTTGCCTCGCGATCTTTTAAAAGATCTAAAGATCGCGAGGCAAGCTCGCTCCTACAGTTGTGAGTAAGTTCAGATACTCCAGCGAGCCGTGCGCAGGCGCTCGTTGAGGATGTCGGGGTCCAGCGGTTTTGGGCGACGGGCCAGGGCGCTGTAAAAGTGCTCCAGTGACTCGTTCAAACGTTGTTCCAGCACCGGCACCAACTGCGCCTGAGCGCTGCCTTCGCCGTAAGCAATCTGGCTGTCTTCGGCAAAGATGCCATGCAGCATTTCCTGGGCCTTGAGCGCCGACAACACAGGCTTGAGTGCGTAGTCCACAGCCAACATGTGGGCGATGCTGCCGCCGGTGGCAATGGGCAACACCACTTTGTGGCTCAAGGCACGTTCAGGCAGCAAGTCGAGGATGGTTTTCAGCGCACCGCTGAAAGAGGCCTTGTACACCGGAGTCGCAATCACCAGGCCGTCGGCCCGTTCAATCTGCTCCAGCAGGTCGATAATTTTTGGACTGTCGAAACGCGCATGCAGCAGGTCTTCAGCCGGAAAGTCACGTACCTGGTAACTCACCACTTCGACGCCATTCTGGTTGAGCCAGTGTTTGGCGCGGTCCAGCAACACCCCGGAACGGGAGCGTTGACTTGGGCTACCTCCGATTGTCACAACCAGCATTTACGGTTTCCTTGAATGAAATTTTTCAATTTTCTGTCAGCGTTTTCGCTTAGATGGAACTGACCTTAACAGGTGTTTTTTATATCCATAAATCATATTTGTTCATTTGTTTATTCCTTAAACGCATATGAATTAGCAGGCAAAAAAAAGGCCGTCGAAACGGCCAAAACCCTGTGACATTGAAGAAGAACACCTGTAGCCGCTGCCGCAGGCTGCGATAAGGCCCGAAGGGCCTTCAGCCCCTTGGGCCTGCTGCGCAGTCCATCGCAGCCTGCGGCAGCGGCTACACGTTGTAAGCGTTACTTGTTTGGCTGTGGCGTCAGGCGCAGGTAAGGCTTCACCGCGCGATAACCTTTAGGGAAGCGTTTGTTGATTTCGTCTTCGTCTTTGAGCGATGGCACGATCACGACTTCGTCGCCGTCTTGCCAGTTGGCCGGGGTGGCCACTTTGTAGTTGTCGGTGAGTTGCAGCGAATCAACCACACGCAAAATTTCGTTGAAGTTACGCCCCGTGCTGGCCGGATAAGTAATGGTCAGGCGGATCTTTTTGTTCGGGTCAATCACGAACAGTGAGCGCACGGTCAGGGTGTCGCTGGCGTTAGGGTGGATCAGGTCATAGAGGTCGCTGACCTTGCGATCGGCGTCGGCCAGGATCGGGAAGTTGACGACTGTGTTTTGCGTTTCGTTGATGTCGCCAATCCACTTGTGGTGCGAGTCTACCGGGTCAACCGACAGCGCGATGGCCTTGACGCCACGCTTGGCAAACTCATCCTTGAGCTTGGCGGTGAAGCCCAGTTCAGTGGTGCACACCGGCGTGAAATCCGCCGGGTGAGAAAACAAAATGCCCCAGCTGTCGCCCAGCCAATCGTGAAACTTGATGGTGCCAGCGCTGGAATCCTGTTCGAAATCGGGGGCGATATCGCCAAGTCTTAGGCTCATGGTGCAGCTCCTTTTTTGTCGTGAGTGGCGGGGCGTGATGGGCTTACTCTGCCTGCTTCACGAACTAATTAAAAAGAATAAATATCGATTTAATTAGAACCAAAAGGAATACTAAAAACTGTTTCATTGGACGCGACAAAGCACCAGGTCCACTCTGGATTCAGGTTTAGGCAAGGGGAGCGGCAAGGAGCTGCGACTACTCAATGTGTTACGAATGAGCCGTCTGGCCTTCGGTAAACACCCTGCCCGGCATTGCGCCGGGCAGGATTTTTCTTACTTTTACGTCTTACTTTTTTTCGCTATAACCGACTTACAACAGTGGGATCGAGTAGCTCACGATCACACGGTTTTCGTCCTGGTTGCGCTGGCCAGCAATGGTGTTGCGCCACATGGCGTTTTTCCACATGAAGCCCAGGTTCTTCAGAGCACCTTCCTGAACAACGTAAGCCACGGTGATGTCGCGCTCCCACTCGGTCGCGCCATCGTTGTTTTGCTTGCCGCCGCTGTAGGTGTCGATGTTGTTACCGCGCAGGTACACAGCACCGGCGGTCAGGCCAGGTACGCCGACCTTGGCGAAGTCATACGAGTAGCGTGCTTGCCAGGTACGTTCGCCAGCACGGCCGAACTTCTGGATTTGCGAATCGGTGATGGTGTAGTTCGACGAACCGTCGCCCTGGTTCAGCCAAGGGAAGTCGCTGCTGCCGTTGCTGACCTGGTAGCCGCCACCGAAGGTGTGGCCTTCAACCGAGTACAGGAACAAAGCGCTGTACAGGTTGTTGTCGACTTCGCCTTTACCGTTTTTGGAAACGCTGTTGGCGTAGTTACCGTTGCTGAAGTACAGCGGGTCGTAGCCGTTTTTACCGTCGTTTTTGCTGTTGAAGTAGCGCAGGTCAGACTTCAACACGCCCGGGCCGATTGCCCAGTTGTGGACCAGGCCCAGGAAGTTCTGTTTGTAGAACTTGTCCAGGTTGCCGTAGTAGTACTGAACCAACAGGTCCTTGTTGATTTTGTAGTCACCACCGGCATAGACGAATTTGTTGCTGTTGGCTGTACGAGCGTTCGCACCACCAATGGACATTTGTTCGTTGTTGCTGGAGTTACGGCCTTTAACGTGCTCGATCTGACCGGCGATCAGGGTCAGGTCCTTGATCTCGTTGGAGGTGACTTGACCACCTTCAAAGGTCTGTGGCAGCAGACGACCATCGTTATAGGAGATGACCGGCAGTTTCGGCATCAGGGTGCCGTAACGCAGTTCGGTCTGGGAGAACTTGGCTTTGGCAGTTACGCCCAGGCTTGAGAAGTCATTAACCGCTTTGCCGTCGGACTTGCTCGGGAACACAGTGCCGCCGTATGAGGTCGAGGTAGCGCCGTTGGTGCCGCCGCCCGAATCAAGACGTACGCCCAGCAGAGCGATAGCGTCCAGACCGAAACCCACAGTACCTGCGGTAAAGCCCGAGGTGTAATCCACCTGGAAGCCTTGGCCCCACTCTTCGTTCTTGCTCTGAGCACCGGAAGCTTTAGTGCCTGCGTCGCGGTTGTCGGTGTTGATGTAGAAGTTACGCAGTTTCAGCGTCGCTTTGCTGTCTTCGATGAACCCTTCAGCGCTCGCTTGTTGCGCCAGCAAGCCGAGGGCTACAGCCACGGCTACGGTGGACTTCTTCATGGTGCTGCTCCTTTGAATTCTAATTTTTGTAGTTCTTTAGCCCGAAATCTGACGTCTCGGTGCTCCAGATGCGCGATTAGCGCCAGACAGTGACTGCCAAGTCAATCGTAACGTTTGAGGTTTACGACCTTTGTCTAGTCCTCTGCGGTGTGCGCGTAGGTTAAAGACTTTTTTATAAACCAAAAAAGAATTATTTCAAGATCCTTCATAACTTATTGGCATATTGAAGGAAATTTCTTACGACCACGCGGGCGGATGCTATCGGCCTTTGGTCTTATTTATAAATAGATTTTTATGAAATTTTTAATAAGCGTTCATGTCACGGCGCTGAAGCGATTTTCTTCGACCGGAAAAACCCGTTAAAGCTCGTGCGCGCGCACGTAAAGAAGGATCAATAACTTCATAAGCTAATGCATAAAAGTTATTTATTTACTCATTCTTAGATCATTTAACCTCGCATCCAGCCAATTAACGGCCGCCAGCCGAGGATTCCCCCAGATGAAACTGAACACCCCCCTACGCCTTTTGGCTGCACTCTCTCTGGCCGGTGCCAGTTTCTTTGCGCAAGCCGCCAACGACGTAACCGTGGCTTACCAAACCACCGTTGACCCGGCCAAAGTGGCCCAGGCTGACGGCGCTTACGAAAAAGCCACCGACGCCAAAATCAACTGGCGCAAATTTGATAACGGTGCCGACATCATTGCCGCCATCGCCTCGGGCGACGTGCAGATCGGCTACTTGGGGTCGAGCCCGCTGACCGCCGCCATCACCCGCGGTGTTCCGGTTGAAACCTTTTTGGTCGCCACCCAGATCGGCGGTGCTGAAGCCCTGGTAGCCCGCAACGGCTCCGGCATCAACAGCCCACAAGACCTGGTAGGCAAAAAAGTCGCCGTGCCGTTTGTATCGACCGGCCACTACAGCCTGCTGGCAGCGCTGAAACACTGGAACATCGACCCGTCGAAAGTGACCATCCTGAACCTCGCACCACCGGCCATTATCGCGGCCTGGAAGCGCGGTGATATCGACGCCACTTACGTGTGGGACCCGGCATTGGGCGTGGCCAAAGACAGCGGCAAAGTGCTGATTACCTCTGGCGAATTGGGCAAGCTCGGCGCACCCACCTTTGATGCCTGGATTGTGCGCAAGGACTACGCGGCCAAGCACCCGGAAATCGTCAAGGAATTCGCCAAAGTTACCCTGGATGCCTACGCCGATTACAACAAGGACGCTAAAGCCTGGGTTGCCAACCCAAGCAACGTCGCCAAGGTAGAGAAGCTCTCCGGCGCCAAGGCCGCTGACATTCCTGGCCTGCTGGAAGGCAACGTTTACCCGGTAGCGGCTGAACAAAAAGTGTTGCTGGGTGCACCGACCACCAAAGCCCTGACTGACACCGCCGCCTTCCTGAAAGAGCAAGGCAAGGTCGACGCTGTGCTGCCGGATTACGCACCGTCAGTGACCGCCCAGTTCGTCACTCAATAACCCACGCCAACTGAGGAATCGACCGTCATGGCCTTGTTATCACTGGAGCGCATCAGCGCACAGTACCCAGGCGCAGCTGAGCCGGTGCTGTCGGATATTTCCGTCAATCTCGGACCTCAGCAGCTGCTGGTCGCACTTGGCCCTTCGGGCAGCGGGAAAACCTCGCTGCTCAACCTGATTGCCGGTTTTGTTGAACCTAGCGCCGGGCGCATCACCCTGGATGGCGCCCCGGTCAAAGGCCCGAGCGCTGAACGCGGCGTGGTGTTTCAAGACGACGTTTTGCTGCCTTGGCAAGACGTCTTGGCCAACGTTGCTTTTGGCCTGGAACTGGCCGGCGTGGCACGCAGCAAACGCGAAGCGCGCGCCCGTGAAATGCTCGCCCTGGTGGATTTGTCGGGCTTTGAAAAGCGTCGTGTGTGGGAGCTGTCCGGCGGTCAACGCCAGCGTGTGGGCCTGGCCCGTGCCTTGGCGGCCGACCCGCGTGTGCTACTGATGGACGAACCCT
The DNA here is from genome assembly GCF_040310285.1 of Pseudomonas sp. HY2-MNA-CIBAN-0224. Classification (NCBI taxonomy): domain Bacteria; kingdom Pseudomonadati; phylum Pseudomonadota; class Gammaproteobacteria; order Pseudomonadales; family Pseudomonadaceae; genus Pseudomonas; species Pseudomonas sp. HY2-MNA-CIBAN-0224. The sequence continues at coordinate 5,256 of NZ_JBEOPQ010000101.1, forward strand.
TCGGCGCTCTTGATGCGTTCACCCGTGAACAGATGCAAGAGCTGTTGCTGCAAGTGTGCAAACGCACCGACAAACCGGTGTTCCTGATTACCCACGACATTGAAGAGGCCGTGTTTTTGGCCACGGATCTGATTCTGTTGGCGCCCAACCCTGGCCGTATTGTTGAGCGCCTGACCCTGGATTTCGGTCAGCGTTATAACGCTGGTGAGTCGGCTCGCTCGATCAAGTCCGATCCCCGCTTTATCGAAACCCGTGAACACGTGCTTGAACGCGTGTTTTCACAACGTGGTGCCGCCCAGCGGCAGGAGCGCGCATGAGCAGTTATGAAGTCGCCGCAGCCCCCGTTGCTGCACCTCACGCGCCGCGCCCGGCAAAGCGCAGCCTGAGCACACGCTGGATCAGCGTGCTGACCCTGGTCACGTTGATTCTTGCCTGGTGGGGCGTGACCGCCGCCGGCTTGATCGAACCGCTGTTTTTACCGCCACCGTCTGCCGTGCTGGAAAAAGGCTGGTTGCTGGCGACCAAAGGCTACATGGATTCCACCCTGTGGCAGCACTTGAGCGCGAGCCTGAGCCGTATCGGCCTGGGGCTTGGCTTTGCGATTTTGACGGCCGTGCCGGTGGGTATTGCCATTGGCCATAACCGCATTGCGCGGGGCATTTTCGACCCGCTGATCGAGTTCTACCGCCCGATCCCGCCGTTGGCTTACTTGCCGCTGATCGTGATCTGGTGCGGCATTGGCGAGCTGTCGAAAGTGCTGCTGATTTACTTGGCGATTTTTGCCCCGATTGCGATTGCGACCGCCACCGGCGTGCGTACCGTCGACCCGGCCAAGATCCGCGCCGCACAGTCTTTGGGCGCCACGCGCTGGCAGTTGATCCGCCATGTAATTATGCCGAGCGCCTTGCCGGATATTTTGACCGGTATCCGCATTGGCCTCGGGGTCGGCTGGTCGACGTTGGTTGCGGCGGAGCTGATCGCTGCCACCAGCGGCCTGGGTTTTATGGTGCAGTCTGCCGCACAGTTTTTAGTCACGGATGTAGTGGTGCTGGGCATTCTGGTGATCGCCATCATCGCCTTCGCCATGGAAATGGGCCTGCGCGCCCTGCAACGCAAACTGGTGCCGTGGCACGGCCAGGTTCACTAATTACACCGAATATCACACGACGCCGACCCATCGGCGCGCTGCTAGCGAGACGACCATGAGCCTGACCGTTACCCCCATTAGCTCTGCCCTTGGCGCCGAGATTGACGGCGTTGACCTGACCCGGCCACTGAGCCTGGAACAGCGCGATGCCATCGAGCAGGCGCTGCTTCAGCACCAGGTGATTTTCTTCAAGAACCAGGTCATCACCCCGCAACAGCAAGCGCGTTTTGCCGCCAACTTTGGTGACCTGCACATTCACCCGATTTACCCCAACGTACCGGAACAGCCTGAAGTGCTGGTGCTGGACACGGCCGTGACCGACGTACGCGACAACGCGGTGTGGCACACCGACGTGACCTTTTTGCCAACCCCGGCACTGGGCGCGGTGTTGAGCGCCAAGCAGTTGCCGGCTTTCGGCGGCGATACCTTGTGGGCCAGCGGCATCGCGGCCTTTGAGGGCTTGTCCAAGCCGCTGCAAGTGCTGCTGGACGGCCTGACCGCCACCCACGACTTCACCAAATCGTTCCCGCTGGAGCGTTTTGGCTCGACCCCCGAAGACCTCGCGCGCTGGGAACAGACCCGCAAAAACAACCCGCCGCTGTCCCACCCGGTGGTGCGCACGCACCCGGTGAGCGGGCGTAAATCGCTGTTCGTCAACGAAGGCTTCACCACCAAGATTAATGAGCTGTCAGAGGCCGAAAGCGACGCGATTTTGAAGTTGCTGTTTGCCCACGCCACCCGCCCTGAATACACCATCCGCTGGCGCTGGAAGGAAAACGACGTGGCCTTCTGGGACAACCGCGTCACCCAGCATTACGCCGTGGACGACTACCGCCCTAACCGTCGCGTGATGCACCGCGCGACCATTTTGGGTGATGCGCCGTTCTAACGCCCCCTGCGGGCGCCAGGGTCAGTCATGAAAGGCAGCGTCTTTCGTCTTTGCGCAGAGACCGATGTTTCGCGCAAGACGAAATGCGTGGCCGCGGGCGCATACGCTCTGATCGCCAGGTTTGATACGCCTGCGTGCTCAATCGTGAATGCCGTCTCAAGCGGGTAAATGCGCTCAGCTTCATTGACCGGCGAAAAGAGTTTGACTGCACTGCTGCCCATCACCGTCAGCATGACCTCATTGAACGTACCTGGCCGAGTGTCATAGGCCCCGCTGGCAAAGCTTTTGGCAACACTGCGCTTGTCACTGACCGACATAAACTGCTCGGTACGCACTACGTCGCCTTTGCCGGCATGGGCAGTTAACGCCTTTAAGCCCACATCGGAAACACGATGCCCGCGATAGGTGGTGGTTTGGCCGCCGGGATTTGTTCTGACATGAAAATCCAGTAATTCAACCGCTTCGGTCCTGCTGATGCTCAACGCCATTTTAATGTCGGCCAGCGAGGATTCCGTTTGAGCCCTGTCTTCGGGCAGCATCCTTGAATAGGTCTCTACGATGCTAGGGCCCGTCCACTCTCCGGGATCAGTGTGCATGGATTCGTTGATCTTGAACCGGGCTGGCTCATTAAAATAGTTGGCCGAGGCAATATAGGCTTCGGTCAAGCCGATGAAAATATTCGCCGGGTACGGCGCCTCGATGCTCACTGACTGGTTGTAACTGCTCATCTCGTCGTAACTGTATCCAGCAGCTCTCACGGCACGCACGGCAGCGTCCATGGGGGTATTTCGATGTTGGGCAGTCAAGGTGTACCGATGGTCAAAGAAATTCAAAGGGGACGGGTAAATATGCGGGTGGTTCACTCGCAAAAACGTGTCCAGGGCCTGGATGCGCAGGGGTCGGGTATCCGGATTGCCGCCATTAAGGCCCCACTGGTCTTTAAACGTGATGGGGTTGTTACTCACCATCGCGAACAGGTTCAAGCCATCAACCTCACCGACCGGGTCTGCGCTGACCCAACGCTGAAGCCACGGCGCGTAGTACCTGAAGCCAAAGTAGTAGAGCCCGCTCGCATCGCGCTCCTTGCCCGAATAACGGGTGATTTTGTACTCCCCCTGCAAGGCACTCCTGGCCGCCCACCACGCCGTACCACCGAACGGGTAATAGCTTTCCTGAGTGATTAACCCGGCCTTGCCATCAAGCTCCAGAAGGCTACTGCCCAGATGATCTGACAGACTAAAACGCAGGCTGTTATCGGGCATGTCCTGCGGGCGCCCTGCGTCCCACTGCAAGACCTTGATATCGCTGTTGCCTGCTTGCACTTTGATGACGTTGAGGTACTCCCCCGTGGCGCTGTCGCGGCGAATTTCCAGGCCGGGCAAGTACAGCACCTCCACTGTATGTGTCAGGCCCTGAGTGCGGGTGGTACGTACTTTTCGGGTGCGCTGCCCAAGGCCGTCATAGGCATACATTTCATCGTCACTGCTGCCGTTGTCCCGGGTCACCAGCGTCACGGCTTGCAGGTTATTGTTCACATTCCATTGCAGGGTCTGGCCGCGCACTAACGCCAGCTGGTTGCCGTTTAAATCAAAATCACGGCCTAACCCCGGTGGTAACGCTGGGGTGTCCGTGCTTTTCAATACAGCATGGTTGCTGGATTGGGCTATCAACATCGAACGGGTGTAACCATGACCTGTGCTGACTTGGTGTTTTAACTCTGCAAGATTGCCGCCCTCATCGTAGGTATAGGTCTGGGTGTAATTGCGCCACACACTGTTATCGGTCGCGCCGAACCGAACCAGCCTTGGAATGTTCGAGGTTGAAGTGTTGTGCGCATTTTCCCGACCCGTGGCACTGATCAGCTGGTACAGCGAGTCATACAGATAGGTGCTGACAGCATTGATTTGTGCATTGTTCGACCACTGCGTGGGTTGGGCCGTATCGCTGACCCGCAGCACATTCCCCACGTGGTCATAGTCGTAGGTCAAATCCTGCAACGGGGTATTTTTCTCGCCTGAACGATAGGTCGTCAGACGTTTCAAACGGCCATCCAGGGGGGAATACTGCATCGTGGTCAGGACATTGTTGCCTGAGCGCTCGGACTCCAGTTGCCCCCTAGCATTGACCACGCGCTGGTCAACCAACACTTGCTGACTGCCGCCCTTGAGCGTCAAGGCATGTTGCTGCAATTGCCCATCGACTGCGTACTGGGTGTGTTGCAAATTGCCCTTGGCGTCGGTGTGTTCGACGACCTCTGCGAAGGCGTTGTAGTGCCAGGTGGTGCTGTAGCGCGGCGAGTCTGCTTTTAGATCATGCTCTGTCAGTGACGGGTAGAACATCCGCTGCTCGCTCAACAATTGGCCCTGCAACGAATACGTTTCGTACAGCAATGCCCCTGAAGGGTCATCATGACGAATGAGTCGACCACTGCGGTTGACTTGGCGATTGGACGCATCGCTGGCGCCGTAGGTAAAGCACTCGACATGTCGGGCCGTGGCCTCGTGCGCAGCCTGCTCGAACACATTCGTGGGCCTGAGCAACGCGTCAAAATCATAGCGTTGCTCAGCACCGCGAGAGTCCCAGCGGGCAACCACTTGCCCGGCCACGCCTCGCAATAACACACGCGCTCCCGCGTCGACACTCTGCGTGCGCAAGGTTTTGCCCGTCAGGCTGTAATGGGTTCGTTGATTGGGGCGCGTTTGTGGACGGTCAAGGCACAGGGCATACAAGCGTGGGTCCCATTGTGTTTCCAGCAAGCCCGTCGCCCCGTAAGTATGTCGGCGGATGCGCCCCTGCGGCGCAGTAGCGGCTGACGCTCGGTGATAAGCCACACTGCGCAGCACCAAACCACGCGGGTCCATTGCCGCAAGCGTTGGCGTGTGCCGGTGTATAAGACTGGGCATGGCAATATCCTTAAATGAGAAATGGCCATGCGAACGTACAAACCCGGCTGGGTGGGCGGGTGGTAAATAATGCTGTGATTGTGTGTGTGTGAATGAGTGAGGGGAGCTCTTTGTCCCTCACCCCAGCCCTCTCCCGAGGGAGAGGGAGCTTTATCGCGGTGTTTTCAGATTCAGTGCATGGCTTGCAGACCGCAGAACTGTAGTGGTCAACTAATTCCGGACACCTCGATAGGTTGTTTCCACGCCATCGCCCGTTCGTAATCGGTCGGTG
>NZ_JBEOPQ010000102.1:0-10292 GCF_040310285.1 Pseudomonas sp. HY2-MNA-CIBAN-0224
TTGTTTATAAGAGACAGAGCTTGCCTCGCGATCTTTTAACGGTCAAAAGATCGCGAGGCAAGCTCGCTCCTACAGGGGTTTTGGGTCAAAAATGCTGATCCAGAAACGCAAAGTACTGCGCCCGAATGTCGGCGGTTTCATTGGCCAGGTGGTGACGGGCCTGAGGAATCAGCAGCACCTGCGGGTGATTGAACTTGGCGTCCAGCACCTTGAGGTTGTGCTCCCAATCAACGGTTTTATCGGCCTGGCCTTGAATCACCAAGGGCTGGCGGGCGCTCGGCGGCAGGGCCTCGACGCGGGGGATCCAGCGCGCCATGGCGCCGACCCAAGCGGTGGGCAGGCGCACGGGCTGTAGCGGATCAGCCTGCAAAAACGGCATGAAGTCCGGGTCATTGGTGTTCTCGCTGAAGCGCCGCTCAATGCCTTTAACAAAGGGCCTGAGCAGGTAATAGCTGAACTTGGACCACTGCCAGTCTTTGGGCCGCACCAGCGGTGCCAGCAAGATGGCCTGGCCCTGGGCCGGGCTCTGCTCGCCGTGATGCAGCAAATGGTCCAGCACCACGGCACCGCCGGTGCTCTGCCCGATCAAGTGCCAGGGTTGCGGCAGGTTCAGCGACTGGGCTTCGATAAACAGGCCTTGCAGCGCCTCCTGGTACTGATAAAAGTCGCCGATGCTGGCGCGCTCACCACTCGACAGGCCGTGGCCCGGCAAATCGCAGGCAATGACCACAAAACCGTGGTTCAACCCCCACTCGATCACATGCCGATACAGCCCCATGTGATCGTAAAAACCGTGGATCACAAACAGCGTGGCTTTGGGTGTGGACTCAGGCCACCACACCTGGCTGACCAAATCGTAGCCTGCGGCACTGAAGCGCCCCAACTGGCGACGGACCGGTGCTGCGCGCTGCGCAAAGTCCAGCCCGTAAAAATGCTGGTATGCCAGATCCTCACTCGATAAAGGCTGACCTGCGACCAACGGTTGTAAATGGGGGCGCAAGGACTCGGGGGAAAACGCGACAGACATAGGGGTTCCAAACAGAAAGGCATGAAGGCAGAACAGTCTTTATAGCTGACGATATTCTGCTGTCAGTTTAAGCATGGCAAGCTACGCGCCCTTTCAGGAACATTCAGCATGCCCGTACCGACCCTTAAAACCTGGCTTGCCTGGCTGCTGGTGCTGACCTGCGCCGTGGGTGTGTGGGCCGCTTACCACTGGTTTGAGGGGCGTTATATCCGTGCGTTCAACGACCAGACCGTTTTGTTTGCCGGGGACGTGCTGGCCCTGCCCGCAGACCTCTCGGGCGCGGGGCCGATTCGCGTGGTGCACTTCTGGGACCCGGCCTGCCCGTGCAATGTCGGCAACCAGCAACACCTGAGCGAGCTGCTGGCGACCTACGTGCCGCAGGGCGTTGAGTTTTATGCCGTCCAAAAGCCCGGCAGCCAGGGCCAGTTGCCTGCCAGCCTGGGTGCGATCAAGCCCCTGACCACCCTGCCCGGCGCCGAACACTTGAGCGTCAGCCCGGCGGTTGCCATCTGGGACCGCAGCGGCCAGTTGGCCTACTTCGGCCCCTACAGCGAAGGTGCCACCTGCAACGCCAGCAACAGCTTCATCGAACCCGTGCTGCAAGCCTTGACCCAAGGCCGCAGCGTCAACGCCACTCACACCCTGGCGGTGGGGTGTTACTGCCCGTGGTCGTCGAAGCAGTCACTGCCCATGCAGCGTTGAAAGCAATGATTGGCCGGGAAGGGCTCGAACCTTCCACCTCACCCTTATCAAGAGTGCGCTCTACCCGCTGAGCTACCGGCCAGTTAACTTATCCACAGGTTGCTGACCTGTGTGCCCGCCCCAATACCGCTGCCCTGCCCACAACATCAAGCTGGCAACGAAACAACAAAGGGCGAGGCTGGTAAATACCCCCTGAATGTCCAGCATTTCGCCCGTGCTGCGTCCAGCGAGAATGACACCGAAGCCTGCCGCCAAGGTGATGATGGTTTTGGTCAGGCCGCTGGCCACACCCGCTACGTGCTCACCCACAACAGCTTGCGTCGCGATTAAGGTCAGCGCATTGGCGACCCCTAGAAATCCTCCACACAAGGTGACCAGCAGCAGATAGAGCCATTCGCTTAGTGCAAACGCAGCGCCCAGCAGTAACGCCGCGCTGGCGCACAGGCAGGTAGCCATCGCTCTCACTGCGCAAGATGACGGGATGCGGCCAGCAATGGGCCCACCGCAGGCCAGAAGCACCGCCGAGCCAAGGAATGCGATACCTGCTTGCAAGGGGCTCAACCCCCACACGCTTTGCAACGACAACGGCACCACAAACAGATGCACCACCGTTGAGGTATTCACCACGGCCCCGGCTAACGTCAGCATCCAGTACGGGGCATTGCGAAACAGGCAGGTCGCGATCAGAGGGGTGGCGGCGTGTTTTTCGCGCCAGGCGAACAGACTGAAACTGAGCACCATTGCGCTGACGATAAAGACCGTTTGCGGGCTTGCCCATGCGTGAGTGCCCAGTTCATCCAGCAAGAAGCCGAAGGCGACCAGCCCTACACTGACCAACAGCAACCCCAGCCCATCCACGGCTGCGCGCTCGCCTGACGGGTGTTGCCCGGCTATTGGCCAGCAACACCCGAGTGCGAATAGCACCACGGGCACATTGATCCAGAAAATAAACCGCCAACTGAACCATTGGCTCATTGCAGCCCCTATAAAAGGGCCAATCACCGTGGCGATGGCCCCAAGCCCTAACGCCAAACCCATTGCCCGACCGCGACGTGCGCTGGGGTACACATGGCTCAACAGTGCGAGGCCCGAGGGCATGATGCAGGCGGCGCCGATGCCCTGAAGCACACGCGCAGCAATTAGCCCGTTCAGTGTCGGCGTAACGGCACACAGTAATGACGCCAGGCCGAACAGCGACAGCCCTGTGCGCAACATACGGCGATGGCCAATACCATCACTCAAGCGGCCGGCAGCCAGCATCAACGTACCGACGCAGAGCAAATAACCACTCACCACCCATTTAACGTGTGCTACCGACGCCGCAAAGTCATGGGCGATGGGCAGCAGCGCCAAATTCAATGCAAACGCATCCAGCTGAATACAAAAAATCCCGGCGGAAAAGGCCAGTAATGCCAGACGTTGAGACCGTTCAGAAGTCGATTTCATGGCCACCTGCGGGTTGGTGTTCAATACAGGCCCACTGAATGGGGTTGGTACGTCTGGTCAAGAATGGAAGTGAGGAACTGCTCAAAGTCGGCCACTAACTCAAGGCCATGCTCTGGCTTATAGGTGTAAAGGCCTTCGCACATCTGTTTGTCGAGGCTGCTGTCGAGAAACAACGCGTATGAAAAACGGTCCTCTTTGGCATGTTCAGGTCGCTGCTGCACGACCCTGTGCGCGACTGCTGCGACGGGCCTAGCTGTGTGTCGGGTCAGGATTTCCATCGCGCATCCGAAGTTGACGATAAAACACCCGGGCCGGGGGTCAATCGGGCACCAGATACCCTCGCGCAAAACCTCAAGCCCAGGCTCCAGTGAGCGCAACACCGTGACCCAGCCGGAGTCTTTGTGAACGTTCAAGCCGCGCGCTTTTACGTGGGGGCGAAAATGATTGAACGTTAACGTATGGGTACCCGCCTGGGTCATGCAGTGCCCTGTAGCTTTGAGCCAAAGTGCGCGTGGAATATCCAGATGCTTCAGTACGGCCAGCATCACCTCGATGGCCAAGGCTTTCAGATGTTGCGCCAAGCTGCACAGTGCTTGGGGAAACAGCTGTTGCCAATGTGTGCTGCGTAAAAAGAATTGTTCTGTCTGATCTGCATCTCTGCAGAAATACCCTTGAAGAGGGCCGAGTTCGGTCTCGGTTTGGGTTTTAAATCCGCGATAAGCGCAGTCGCGTGGCTCGTTTGGAGGCGGGGGCAAATAAAAGTGGCGGGCGAATCGATCTCCCGGCGCAAGGTCAATTGGCGCGGAGGGCTCAACGAAGAAAAAACCGTCGAGTAGCGCCTGTTGTATGCCGTTGGCCTGATCAAATTGCAGGCCATGATTGGTCAGCGTGGCTTGTTGCCACGGGCGATTACACGCGGGAATGGAAGGCATAGCCCATTCCTTGCGCTTTTTGCACTGAAAAGGCTCTGAACGACTGATACCTGTCCAAGGCGCCCGATGGGTTGTATTGATAGAGGTCCATATCAAAGTCAGGCCCCATGTACACCGTAAATGACGACCGATCCGGCGCCTGCGCTGAGGGCCGGGTTTCGATAACGCGGTGCAAGACGGCCCGGCCAGGCAAGGGCAAATGGGCTGTCAGGATTTGATAGGCGTCGCCCAAGTTGACGATAAAACAGCGTGGCTCCAGTGCAACGGCTTGCCACACGCCCTTGTGGAGGATTTCGAATCCTGGCTGATCGGCTGCGATCAGAGTGATAAAACCGCTGTCAGTGTGTTCGACGATCCCCAGCGTGCCTCTGACACAGGCACGGTAGTGGTTGAGGGTTGTGTAACACAGGCTTGTCTCGTCCAGCGTTGCCCCGGTGATGGTTGCCCAGTGCTCCTTGCGCACCTCTGAGGCCTCAAACAAATGACGCAAGACCTGTACCGTCAGGATTTTCATGGCCTCCAGTAACTCGGTTACAGGCAATGCAAAATACTCGTGCCACAGATGGCTCTCGATTTGCAGTTGTTCGACCTGATTGGGGCGATCTTCGTAGCCTAACTTTGAGCGTGGGTGGGCATGCTCACGATGGCCGCGCATTCGATCCAGAGTGTCTAGCCGGGGTTGATAAAAATTACGGCACAACTCAAAGCCCGGGTTCAGGTCTACACCCTGCGGGATTTCCAGCAAAAATGCGCCAAGGCTTAGCGCCTGTTCAAGCGTGCTCTTGCTGAAGGCCAGGCCGTGGTGGGTCAAACGTGCTCGGGGCAACGCTATCGCACGGGGTTGATCGGCTGCGGATAAGCTCATGCTACCTCCACTGAAGCGTCCATCTTTAGATATCAGGGCCTGTGGATAACCTTGCCCGTTGTTACAGCGTGTGTGTCCTGTCGTAGGTACGTGCGACTTCCTGCTCGGCAAAGTCCGCCACGCTTTGCAGCACCGCAGCCCGGCCATGACGGTATTGGTAGATAGTGCCGTCGAGCGCCGAGTCGAGAAAAAGCGCATATGAGGTTCTTTCGAGTCCTGGCTCACGGGGTTCGAGTTGCGCAACGCCGTGAATATTGGCCCTGACGGGTGTTTCAAGCCTTCCGGTCAGCACCTCGAAGGAACTGCCGAAATTGATGATGAAGTAGCCTGGTTCCGGGTTGATCGCCCGTATCTGCCCGTTAATCCACGCATATAAGCCGGGCTCGGTAGAGCGAAGTACCGTCACCCACCCCGAATCGCGGTGAAATTTGCAGCCGCGAGCCTTTTTTGACGACCGAAAATGGTTGAATGCCAGCATCTGATGCCCGCCGTTCTCGCTAAGACCTGACGAAATGCAAGGCCAGTCGCGGACCGGGAGCTTGAGGTGGGCCAAGGTGCTGCGCAGCACACTGATGCCGATGGCTGCCATTTGAGTACCCACTATCGCCACTGATTGGGGTAACAAGTGCCAATTGGCGCGCTCGATGTAGAAGTTTTCCCATTGATCGTGGGGGCGGTCGAAATAGCCCTGATAGAGCCCGGGCACGTCCATTTCGAGAAAGCCGTTTTGGGGCAGGTAAAACTGCTGTGCAAATTGATCAGCGGCCTTACACACCAAGCCTTGGGGCATTTTCAGCAAAAAGAAACCTTGCTCAAGCCCACGGGCAAACCCATTGGGCGAATCGAAGACCAATTTCGTGCCCGCAAGTCGTGCCCGCTCCAGAGCACAGGGCGGGTACATGGCCTGTGCGTGGGCCTGATGCAACGGTGAAGGCAATGTCAGGCTGTCCCGGTAGGTAGCAGTGTGGCGATTAACCATCGCTCTGATCTCCACAGTGTTTGGGGCGCAGGGTCAACACGCCTGGCTGTGCGGGCTTGGGCATCGCGCAATGGCGTCGCAGACTGAGGTCGATACCTTCGCTGCTGACCTCAAAGCGGCCATAAAGCTCACGTAGCAACAATCCTTGAATGTTGACTGAGAAAAGACGGCCTGGGCATTTGCGTGGGTTGCGCCGGGTGTTGAGCATGCTGAACGAGTTGATGTCATAGCGATTGCGCGCCAGCAGTGAGGTGCAGAGCGTGTGGGCTGTGTCGTCCTTTTTTTGCAGTGCCAGAATATGGGTGACATCGAAAGCTTCAGGCTGGATAAAAATGTGAGGATCTCTATTGGCCTGCCAGCGGTCCAGCCACAACTGGGTGTCTTCGGGGACTAGCACGCGCTGACCTGCATGTTCGATTTCGCACGGCTTAAGCGTCCGTCGCCAAAGCGCTGTTGGGTTGGAGCCTCCTAGACGCAGCGCTTCCATAACCGCCAGATCAATAACGTTTGGTGCTTGAGTGCAACTGTCTGAGGCCGCTAACAGGACCTCACGTTTAACGTGGGCAGAGGTCTCGATGTACGCCAGCGACCACAACAGGCTAAGCGCCGTAGTGTCATAGGTTGCAATGATGATTGTGCCGATCTCCAGCGCCCGCTCCGTACTCAGGGTTTCAATGTTTTTTCGGGTAAAAGGCAGCGCCCAAAGGGCGAAATGGCCAAGGATCAGGTTGGTCAGGGGCGCTTGTTCAATGGCGTCGAAGTTGGTGAGCAGCAGGTCTCTGATGAACGGTTTCAAGGCTTCATGCTGCTTTAGCGCGAGCCTGTCGTCATGACTAATGACCTTGGAGGCCTGTTCGAAGAATCCGCTGACCACGTCCCTGAACCGATCGTCTTGCAGGTACTGGTCCAGGCTTTTTATCGTGCAGTCCAGGATGCCTGGTAGATAGCTATCAACTTGACTGACCCACAATAAGGTCAATTTCTCCATGCACATCGGAGTGCGCGGGCATTGGTACAAAAAGACGGCTGCCAAACGACGAATATCGTCTTTTATGCTGTCGATAAAACGCTGACTCCCGAGCACATGCTCCACTGCCCGACGTTTTTGCGAGCGCAATGGGTCACTGATGTGCAGTGAGCCCAAAAAGCCACCGAACAACTCATGATTGGCATCGGTTGAGGGCGCAAGGTCTTCATCATTGAATAGCGCGCGATTGTCCATCTGATAAAGCGCCAGTTGTTCGCCCATCCAGAAACTGCAAAGGCCGCCTGACTGTTCAGCGCAGTGACGAATTCCGCTGACCTTAAAGTACTCAGTGGCGGGCAAGCCTTGCACAGAGGTTGCAATGTGGAACTCGTCGCCATGCCCGCGCACGGGGCAAGGTCCTGGATGATGCGCAATGAGTCCGGCAAAAGGCGGGCATTGTTTATTCATTGGGCGTGCCCTGAGTCTGTTCAGAGAGGATGCCGAATGAGGCATGCCGGTCTTGCCAGGTGCGCTCGTTGAATCGACGAAGGAATGCTTCAGCACTCATCAGCCGTCGCAACTCGCCCAAAGGCTGCACTTCGTAGAGGTCAGCGCTGGCGGGAGGATTTAGGAACGTGGCAAACGAGAAGCGGTCTTCTTGTCCCGGCAGCGCCGCGCACTCGCGCACGCGATGCTTAATGGCTCGAGCCGAAAGCGGCAGTTGCGCACTGAGTAATTCAAGGCACGCGCCGAAGTTGACAATGAAATACCCAGGTTCCGGTTCAATAGGCTGCCACCCCCCGTCGATGAATGCCTCAAGGCCTGATTGGCGGGTGTACAGCAGCGTCACAAAACCGGTGTCCTGATGTTCTGCACAACCCGGCAAATGGCGTTCGGGACGGTAATGGCTTGCGGCAAACCAATGGGTGCCCTGGCCTGTCACTGCGCCACCACTGGCGGATGCCCATAGCGCCTGAGCCACTCCAAGTTCGCGCAAGGCTGCCTGAAGAATCACTTGGCCAAGCGCGTCCATTGCGAGCACCATTTTCACCACGGCACCTGGCAGGCGTGTGGCCCAGCGCGTTTTATCGACTAACAGATGTTCAGTCTGAAAATGTTCGCGATCGAAATAAATGTCGGTTTGAGGACGGAAGCCGCGATAGCGGGTGGAAGACGTGGCGGGTAAATAAAACTCGCGGCACAGTTTTATCCCAGGCTCAAGATTTAACGTTTCCGGGATTTTCAGTAAAAATAAACCTTGCTCTATGGCCGCGCGTAAACTGAATGGCGTTTTAAATAGTAAAGCGTCTTGATAAATAATGGCACGCTGCATATTAATCTTGTGTGTTTTCATTTTGCGCGCCTCCTGCATTGACAGTGCCTTGGTAAATCTCCTGGTCATTATTGTTAATTAACTCTCGAGCATCACAGATGCGTTCCAGGCCCCGTGTTGGGTAGTAAGAAAAGATGCCATGGTCATGGGGTATAAAGTTACTGGAACTGAAGTGCCCAAAACTAATGCGGTCTTGGGCTTGGTGCGTTACTCGGTGCAAGATAGCAGCCACTGGCGAGTCGCAATGAGCTGTTAACCACTCCATTGACAGCCCGAAGTTGATCACGAATGTATCAGGCGCACATTTAACTGACTCCCAACGATCAAGGCGGTTTACCTCAAGTCCAGGTTGAGTGGTGCGCAGAATTGTCAAAAAACCATCATCTTTGTGCGAGCTTAACCCCGCCTCTGGTAACTGCGCGCGGTAATGGTTGAAGGTCAGGTGGTAAGCCCCTGCGCCTTGTGAGCAACCGCCAGTGGCTTGAGGCCAGAGGTGTTTCGGTATGCCGGCGTAGTCCAGTGCGGCGCCCAGGATCAGCCGGGATATTTCGGTCATTTTCTCGGCTATCCGGGTAATTTCAGTTGGGTAATAGCGACTCCAAAACCGGCGTTCCAGCAGAAACTGTTCAATCTGGTCGACGCGCTGATGGAACCCCAGCAGTTCATCGTCAAACTGGTTGGCCCTAATGTTTTTGAAATGCCCATACGGGCTGGCATCTCCTCGGTAAAACTCGCTAGCGAATTGATCGGCGGCCGTGATGTCCAGTTCTGCCGGGATAGTCAGTAAGAAAACGCCGTCGGCAAACGCTTGCCGCCGATCCTGATCATTGGCAAACCCCAACCGGCCGCCTTCAATCCAGGCACAGACCAATTGAGCGGTTGTGCTCACGGGGCGCGTATCGACACGTTTGTGGTAAAGCTCGCTATAGAGCTGGCCCGCTGAGGTTGGCCTGGTTGAGTGGCGCATGTTCATCGTCCTTTGAGGCACAGAGAAACGATGGTCAGCGCCTTGAGTTCATCAGGAGCCTGGGGGTGTAGACCCTGAGCTATCTCCGATAAGGTGCTGAACGAGCCGGGGTAGATCATCACGCTGTGCCCCTGCTGCTGCAGGCAGGCAAAAATGGCGAATTCTTCAAGAAAGTACGCGGTCGAAAAACCGACCTTGCGTGCCCATTCGGCAGGGGTCGAGGCTTCCAGCCTTTTACGCAAGTAGTGCTCAGCGAAACATTTGACGGACTGACTGAACGCGGCGTCGGCTCGATAGAGGTGCGTGAGTTGAGCATGCAAGTGCTGATAACTTGCCAGGGCCTGAACCCCTTGGCAGGTGATAAAGCGAAATTGTGTGAGCGCGCGAAAATGCTCAAATACGGGCTGGCTTTCACCGACAAAACGCTTACCCAATTGCAGGGCTGTGGTCAGCGCTATAGAGGGATGCATGTCATGTACAGACTGGAGGGTCAGGCGGTGAATGCTGTCTCCCACCAGCACAGTGCACTGGGTAAAACGCCGCGAAATCCATTGCACAATGCTCGCCAGTTTTTCGGGATGGAAATGACTATTTTCGAGGCTGATGCCTAAAAAACAATGCTCGGATAACTCAAAATTATGTCGATGCTCCCCCGGTGATACTGATGCTATTTTTGCTTTATATTTCAAATTAATAGAAGTGCTGGTCGGAACACTACAGGCGCCGGAAATATTATTTAAATCGTGCGACATGCTGACTCCTTGCTCAAGTATCGATGGTTAGTGTTCGAACTTGTTGGTGAGTTATAGCCGAATTGAATAAATAGACATGACGCAGTAGCAGTTTCTAAAAATTGATATCTATAAGTGTTATTTGAATGATTTATTTATAATTGCAGGTACGTTAATTCGCAACGTCTTACCGTGTAGGATATTGCCAATTATTTTGTATGAATTAACCTACAAGTATGTAAAGAGTTGTTATCAAGCCTCATTTGCAGGCCTGCACTGGGTTAACTGTAGGAGCGAGCTTGCTCGCGATCTTTTAAACGATCAAAAGATCGCGAGCAAGCTC
>NZ_JBEOPQ010000103.1:0-9176 GCF_040310285.1 Pseudomonas sp. HY2-MNA-CIBAN-0224
GAGCTTGCCTCGCGATCTTTTGATCTTAAAAAAGATCGCGAGGCAAGCTCGCTCCTACACAGGTGAAGAGTGCCCGGACGATTCATTTTTGATACACATCACCCCACTTCTGCGTAAAGCCACCTAGACTTGGGTGATTAACTTCTTCAGGTCCAGAACATGCTCGAAATATCCGCCTTTAATTCCATGTTGATCCCCATTGTGATTGGTATGTTGCTGCTCACCATTGGCTTCAACTTTCGCGACAGTAAACCCGGCGTACTGTCGATCTGGTTTGGCATGTTGCTGATCTTCGGCACCATCGTTTTTAAAATTCTCGCCAAACTGAATCAATAAAGAGCACCGCGTCCGCGATCACTTATTTTATGTATGACAAGAAATGAATGATCGCGGGGCCTAGCGTACACTCGTCCGATCCGTACTTTCCGAGGGTGATCGCCTAGTGTTTCTTCGTCTCTTTGCCCGGCCCTATTGGCTGCTGATTTGTCTGCTGACCTTGCTGCCGCTCGCCTCGGCCCAGGCTGTGGGCATCACCAGCCTGCTCCCCAGTTCGGATAAAACCCAAACGCAACCCACCGAGCCTTTGGGCCAGTCGCTGGACGAGGTGATCAAAAACCTTGAGAACGACCAGCAACGCAGCAAGTTGCTGGCAGACCTTAAAAAGCTTCGCGACGCCACCAAAAAAGCCCAGCCCGAAGCTGAAATCGGCGTCCTGGGTTTGATCGGCAGCACCCTCGCCGACCTCGAAAAACAGTTCTCGGGCAACGACAGCCCCACCTCGCGCTGGAGCGAAGAAATCGGCCAGGCCAAAGATGAACTGGTGGCCTTGATGCTGCCCGCCAAGGAATGGGTGCCCATCATCTTTGCCTTTGCGCTGATCATCATGATCTGGAGCCTGCTGGCTTCACTGCTGATTTGGGTCAGCCACCGCGTGCGCTTGCGCTTTGGCCTGAGCGAAGAACTGCCGCAACACCCTAAAGCCGTCGACATGCTGCGCTTTGCCTTGCGCAAGCTCGGCCCCTGGCTGGTGGCGCTGGTGATCACGGTGTACATGAGTTACGCCTTGCCATCGTCGCTGGGTAAAGACCTGGCCATGGCGCTGGCTTACGCCCTGGTGATCGGCACGTGCTTCTCGGCCACCTGTGTAATTCTGTTTTCATTGCTCGATGGCCCGCACCGTCATCGTGCCCTGCATATTCTGCGGCATCAGGCGTTCCGCCCGCTGTGGTGGATCGGCAGCTTTGCCGCCTTCGGCGAAGCGCTCAGCGACCCGCGCATGGTCGCGTCCCTGGGCGTACACCTGGCGCATACCGTGGCCACGTTTGCCAATGTGATGGCGGCGCTGTCGACCGGGCTGTTTATCATCCGCTTCCGCCGCCCCATCGCTCACCTTATCCGTAACCAGCCGCTGTCACGCCGCCTCACCCGCCGCGCCCTGAGCGACAGCATCGAGACCCTCGGTACTTACTGGTACATCGCCGCACTGATTCTGGTGGGCATCTCATTGTTCGCCACCTTCTTGTCGGCGGGCGATACCAGCACCGCGCTGCGCCAGTCGCTGATCTGCGCCGTATTGGTGGTGCTGTGTATGGTGATCAACGGTCTGGTGCGCCGCCATGCGCAAAAGCCCCAACGCGGGCCCAAGCGCCACGCGCTGTATTCGGAACGGCTCAAGAGTTTTGTCTACACCCTGGCGCACTTGATTGTGTGGCTGGTGTTCATCGAGTTGGGGTTGCGCGTGTGGGGCCTCTCGCTGATCGGTTTCACCGAAGGTGAAGGCCATGAAATCAGCGTCAAACTGTTCGGCCTGGCGGGGACGTTACTGTTTGCCTGGCTGATCTGGATTCTCGCCGATACGGCCATCCACCACGCCCTGACCCGCTCGCGCAAAGGCCTGGCCAACGCCCGCGCGCAAACCATGATGCCGTTGATTCGCAACGTGCTGTTTGCGGCCATTTTCATCATCGCGCTGATCGTCGCTCTGGCGAACATGGGCATGAACGTCACGCCACTGCTGGCCGGTGCCGGTGTGATCGGTCTGGCCATTGGTTTTGGTGCGCAGTCGCTGGTTGCCGACCTGATTACCGGCTTGTTCATCATCATTGAGGACTCGCTGGCCATCGATGATTACGTGGATGTCGGTGGCCACTTGGGCACGGTCGAAGGCCTGACGATTCGCACCGTGCGCCTGCGCGACATTGACGGCATCGTACACACCATTCCGTTCAGTGAAATCAAAAGCATCAAAAACTATTCCCGCGAGTTCGGTTACGCGATCTTCCGCGTGGCGATCCCGTACAACATGGAAATCGACGACGCCATCAAGCTGATGCGCGAGGTGGGACAAAAGATGCGCACCGACCCGTTGCAGCGCCGCAACATCTGGTCGCCGCTGGAGATTCAAGGGGTCGAAAGTTTCGAGTCGGGCAGCGCGATTTTGCGCGCACGCTTCAAAACCGCGCCGATCAAGCAATGGGAAGTGTCACGGGCGTTCAACCTGTCGCTCAAGCGCCATCTGGATGAAGCCGGCCTTGACCTCGCGACACCGCGCCTGAGCGTACAGGTAGTAACAGCCGGTAGCGGAACGTTGCAGAAGGAGTAACCACTCCCCTGTAGGAGCGAGCTCGCCTCGCGATCTTTTGATCTTTTAAAAAGCTCGCGAGGCAAGCCTCAGGCCTAACGCTCCAGCACATCCACACCCACGTGGATCGCATCATGTCGCCAATACTCAATGTCACAGTCGATCAGCCGCTCGTGCTGGTCATAGTTGATGCGCTCGATCCTCAACCCCGGGCTGCCCGTCGACACTTTAAGCGTTGCCGCCGCTTCGGCGGGCAAGGCGGTCGGCACGATCTCAAAACGCACCCGTCCGTAATGCAAGTCGTAGTGCCGCGCATACAGCTCGGTGATCGACTGCGTGAGGTCAAAATCCAGAATCTGCGGGAAGTATTGCGGGTTCAGGTAATGCTCGACATACAGCACCAAACGCCCATCAATGCGCCGCGCCCGGCAGATCTGGATCACGCTGGAAAACGCCGGTAACTGCAAACGTGCACACACGGCGGCCGACGCCGGCTGCAGGCGCGCCGAAATCACCTCGGTGGTCGGCACTCTTCCCTGGGCGCTGACCATCGCGTGAAAGTGGCTGCGCTGCATCAGGTTGTAGGCCAGGCGCGGCGGCGAAATAAACCAGCCGCGCCGCTCCTCGCGATACACCACGCCTTGCGCTTCCAGTTGCAACAACGCTTCACGCACCGTGATGCGGGTGGTCGCGAACAGTTCGCTGAGTTTTCTTTCAGCCGGTAATTGGCTGCCAGAGGTCAGCAAGCCATGTTCGATTTGCTCTTGCAGGGCCAGACCAATGGCTGTCACCGCTTTGGGTGCACCTTCACGCATCAACGTTACCTATCTGGACTAGTCCAGCACCAAATGTGGGCAGGCTCGGCCTGCAAAACACTTAACTCTTGAGGGTGCCAGCCTAGGCAGTGCAGATGACTGTTCGATGACACTGACACCTGTTTCAACCCTCAAGCCCACACCCGCCGGGGCCTTGACCATGGTCTACGCTTAGCTCACGGCGCGTGGCGGGCCTGTAAAAGTGCTTGCACAACCAATGCCGACATTAAAGTGTCATGCAGCCCCCTTAAATTGGCTCAGGTATTGCTGACCTAGACCAACCCACTGCAAAACTCTAAAAAAACCAGCGTGAACACCCCACAGGAGCTTCAGATGAAACAGTTTTTTCTGGCATCACTGTTAGGCACCAGCATCGCCCTTTGCACCTCGGCCATGGCCGCCGATGTCGATTTAAAAGCCCTTGAAACTGCCGCCAAGGCAGAGGGCGCCGTGAACAGTGTCGGCATGCCCGATGACTGGGCCAACTGGAAAGGCACGTGGGAAGACTTGAACAAACTGTATGGCCTCAAGCATGTCGACACCGACATGAGTTCGGCCCAGGAAGTGGCCAAGTTTGCCGCCGAAAAAGACAACGCCAGTGCTGATATTGGTGACGTCGGTGCCGCATTCGGCCCCATCGCCGTGGCCAAAGGCGTAACCCAACCTTACAAACCCACCACCTGGGAACAGATCCCGGCCTGGGCCAAGGACAAAGACGGTAACTGGGCATTGGCCTACACCGGCACCATCGCGTTTATCGTCAATAAAAAGCTGCTGCATGGCTCTGAAGTACCCACCAAATGGTCTGACCTCAAATCCGGTAAATACAAGGTCTCGATCGGTGACGTGAGCACCGCCGCGCAAGCCTCCAACGGTGTTCTGGCTGCGGCCTTTGCCAACCACGGTGATGAAAAGAACATTCAGCCAGCCTTGTTGATGTTTGCTGATATCGCCAAGCAAGGCCGTTTGTCACTGGCCAACCCGACCATCGCCACCATGGAAAAAGGTGAAGTTGAAGTGGGCGTGGTCTGGGACTTCAACGGTCTGAGCTACAAAGCCAAAATGGCCAACCCGGATGACTACGTGGTGCTGATCCCGTCGGACGGCTCGGTCATTTCGGGTTATACCACCATCATCAACAAATACGCCAAGCACCCGAACGCCGCCAAACTGACCCGCGAATACATCTTCAGCGATGCCGGCCAAACCAACCTGGCGCGTGGCAACGCCCGCCCGATCCGTGCCGAACACCTGACCCTGCCAGACGACGTTAAGGCCAAGCTGCTGCCTAACGAGCAGTACAAGAACGTGACGCCGATCAAAGACGCCGACGCATGGGAAAAAACCGCGAAGGCCCTGCCTCAGAAATGGCAGGAAGAAGTCATCATCAACATGCAGTAAAGAGCTCGCTGCCCCTGTAGCCGCTGCCGCAGGCTGCGATAAGGGCCGAAGGACCTTCCTCGGCTTTAACTGCCACGACCACTTCGTGGCCGATCGCAGCCTTCGGCAGCGGCTACAGAGGCTTATGTTTTTCTTTAGTTCGCGGAGTCGCAGTACATGAAACACAAGGTCATTTTGGTGGTACTCGACGGACTCAATCATGACGTTGCCCGCCATGCCATGGGGCATTTGCAGGCCTATGTCAGCGCAGGACGCGCCACGCTGTACAAGCTCACCTGTGAATTGCCAGCGCTGTCGCGCCCTCTTTACGAGTGCATCCTCACGGGTGTGCCGCCGATTGAAAGCGGCATTGTGCATAACAATGTGTCGCGCCTGTCTCACCAGCGCAGCGTGTTCCATTACGCCCGCGAGGCAGGTTTGAGCACCGCCGCCGCGGCTTACCACTGGGTCAGCGAACTGTATAACCGCTCGCCTTTTATCGCGGCCCGTGACCGCCACACCGAAGACAGTGACCTGCCCATCCAGCACGGGCATTTTTACTGGAACGATCACTACCCCGATTCCCACTTGTTTGCCGATGCCGAAAGCCTGCGCCTGCGCCATGCGCCGGACTTTTTGCTGGTGCACCCGATGAACATCGACGATGCCGGCCACAAGCACGGCCTCGACAGCTCGCAGTACCGCAACAGCGCGCGCTCTGCCGACATTGTGCTGGCCGACTACCTGCAAGGCTGGCTGGACGCGGGCTACCAAGTGCTGGTGACCGCCGATCACGGCATGAACAACGACCGTTCGCACAATGGCCTGTTGCCCGAAGAGCGTGAAGTGCCGCTGTTTGTACTTGGCGACGCCTTTAGCCTGGACCCTCAGGCCACCCCTAAACAAACCGAACTGTGCGGCACGATTTGCCAATTGCTGGGCGTCGCCCATGACAAACCGCTGTGCCAGACCTTATTGAGACCCGCGCCATGACCCGTGGTAAATGGCTGGCATTGTTGTGCCTCGCGCCCTTTGCAATTGTCTTTATCGTGTTCCAGATTGCCCCGCTGGTGTGGGTGCTGGTACACAGCCTGCAATCAGAAGACACCGGCTGGGGCCTGGACAACTTCAGCAAGATCTTCGCCTCGAAGTTCTATTTACAGGCCATCCAGCACAGTCTGGAGATCAGTTTCTGGTCCAGCCTGTTCGGCATCGTGATTGCCGTGCTCGGCAGCTACTCGCTGCATAAAGTCGACTCAAAGCTGCGCAACTTCGTCAACGCCTTCGCCAACATGACCAGCAACTTCTCCGGGGTGCCGCTGGCGTTTGCCTTCATCATCCTGCTGGGGTTCAACGGCAGTATCACGATCATGCTGAAACAGGCGGGGATCATCGAGGATTTCAACCTCTACTCCAAAACCGGCCTGATTATTCTGTACACCTACTTCCAGATCCCGCTGGGCGTTCTGCTGCTGTACCCGGCCTTTGATGCCCTGCGTGAAGACTGGCGCGAGTCAGCATCATTGCTGGGCGCCAACAGCTGGCAGTTCTGGCGCTTTATCGGCCTGCCGGTCCTCACACCGGCGCTGCTAGGCACCTTTGTGATCCTGCTGGCCAACGCCCTCGGCGCCTACGCCACGGTGTATGCGCTGACCACCGGCAACTTCAACGTATTGCCTATCCGCATTGCCGCGATGGTGTCGGGTGATATCAGTCTGGACCCGAACATGGCCAGTGCGCTGGCGGTGATTCTGGTGGGGTTGATGACCTTGGTGACGCTGGTACATCAGTGGCTGTTAAAGAGGAGCTACCATGTCGCGCGCTGAAACCGGAACCGCCAGCGTTTATCACCGCACGGTGGTTTACCTGCTGTTTATTATTTTGCTGTTGCCGCTGCTGGGCACGTTTGTGTACTCGATCGCCAGCAGTTGGTCCGCCACCGTGTTGCCCAGCGGCTTCACCTTCAAGTGGTACCTGCAACTGTGGAGCGACCCGCGCTTTTTGACCGCATTCGGCCATTCGCTGTTGATCTGCTTCGGGTCTTTGCTGCTGTCGGTGGTGTTGATTCTGCCGCTGCTGTTTGTGGTGCATTACCACTTCCCCAAGCTCGACGCGCTGATGAACATCCTTATCCTGCTGCCGTTTGCGGTGCCGCCGGTGGTGTCGTCGGTGGGCCTGTTGCAACTGTACGGCTCGGGGCCGATGGCCATGGTCGGTACGCCGTGGATCCTGATCGGTTGCTACTTCACCGTGGCCCTGCCTTTTATGTACCGGGCCATCACCAACAACCTGCAAGCCATCAACCTGCACGATCTGATGGACGCCGCTCAACTGCTCGGCGCCAGCACCTGGCAGGCGGCGTTTCTGGTGGTGTTGCCGAACTTACGCAAAGGCTTGCTGGTGGCGTTGCTGCTGTCGTTTTCGTTCCTGTTCGGCGAGTTTGTGTTTGCCAACATCCTGGTCGGCACCCGCTACGAAACCTTGCAGGTGTTCCTCAATAACATGCGTAACAGCAGCGGCCATTTCACCAGCGCGCTGGTGATCTCGTACTTCCTTTTTGTACTGGTGCTGACCTGGGTTGCCACCTTCCTGAACAAGGACAAAAGCCAATGAGTTTTGTCAGCGTCGAACACCTGCAAAAAACCTACTCCGGCACGCCGGTCTTCAGCGACATCAATTTCACCATCAGCAAGGGCGAGTTCGTCACCCTGCTCGGCCCGTCGGGCTGCGGCAAGTCAACGCTGCTGCGCTGCATTGCCGGGCTGACGCCGGTGGATGACGGCAAGATCCTCCTCGATGGCCAGGACATCGTGCCGCTCAACCCGCAAAAACGCGGGATTGGCATGGTGTTCCAGAGCTATGCGCTGTTCCCCAACATGACCGTTGAGCAAAACGTCGCGTTTGGCCTGCGCATGCAAAAGGTCAACGCCAATGACAGCCAAAAACGCGTGGCTGAGGTGCTGCAACTGGTCGAGCTCAATGACTTTGCCAAGCGCTACCCGCACCAACTGTCGGGCGGTCAATGCCAACGTGTGGCGCTGGCCCGCTCACTGGTGACGCGCCCACGCCTGTTGCTGCTGGACGAACCCCTGTCGGCGCTGGACGCCCGTATCCGCAAGCATTTGCGCGAGCAGATCCGGCAGATTCAGCGCGAGCTGGGGCTGACCACGATTTTCGTTACCCACGACCAGGAAGAAGCGCTGACCATGAGTGACCGCATCTTCCTGATGAACAAGGGACGGATCGTCCAGAGCGGCAATGCCGAAAGCCTCTATGTCGCCCCGGTGGACGTGTTTGCCGCGAGTTTTATTGGCAACTACAACCTGCTGGACGCCGACACCGCCAGCCGTTTATTGCAGCGCCCGGTCACCAGCCGCATCGCCATACGTCCGGAAACCCTGGGCTTGAGCCTGCACGGCGAGGCCGACACACTGATCCGCAACCACAGCCTGCTGGGCAACGTGATCCGCTATCGGGTCGAAGTCCGTGGCGTGGAGTTGATCGTAGACGTGCTCAACCGTTCTGCGGCCGACCTGTACGCGGATGGTCAGCGCGTGGCGTTGACCATCGATTCCAGCGCCTTATGTGAGGTAGCCTGATGCTTTTGAGCACCATGAAAAGGGAGTTGCACTGATGGCCCTGGCAATTTTTGACCTGGATGAAACGTTGATTCACGGCGACTGCGCCACCTTGTGGAGCGAGCAAATGGGCCGCCTGGGCTGGGTCGATCCGCAGGCGTTTTTAAAGCGCAATAACGAACTGATGCACGCCTACAGCCAAGGCGAATTGAAGATGGAAGACTACATGGCCTTCAGCCTGGAGCCCTTGATCGGGCGTACCCCTGAAGAAGTCGATCATTTGGTCGGCCCATGGGTTGAAGACTTTATCGAACCGATCATTTTCAGTGACGCGACCAAAACCGTGGCCGCTCACCGCAAAGCCGGCGATCGCATTTTGATTATTTCGGCGTCCGGCGTGCATTTGGTCAAACCGATTGCCGAGCGTCTGGGCATTGATGAAGTGCTGGGTATTGAACTGGAAGTCGCACACGGTACGTACACCGGCAACACCGTGGGCACCCTGACCTACCGCGAAGGCAAGATCACGCGCCTGCTGGAATGGCTGGACGAGCAAGAAGAAAACCTTGAGGGCGCGAGTTTTTATTCCGACTCACGCAACGACTTGCCGTTGCTGCTCAAAGTGGATCACCCGCATGTGGTCAATCCTGACCCGGTCTTGCGTGAACACGCTGAAAAGGCCGGCTGGCCGATTCATCACTGGAAGTAAATAGGCTAACTGTAGGAGCGAGCTTGCCTCGCGATCTTTTGATCTTTTTAAAAGATCGCGAGGCAAGCTCGCGCCAACACGGGGGGTTGTTGTGCCGATTGGGAAGACACAGT
>NZ_JBEOPQ010000104.1:0-9136 GCF_040310285.1 Pseudomonas sp. HY2-MNA-CIBAN-0224
AATATCAGGGAAAAAGCTTCGTTAACTGTTCGCTATGTCTCCGAACAAAGTGTTCGCGATGTCCCCGGTCCATACAGGGAGAGGGTTGGGGTGAGGGCTGGCGGGTTACGCACAAGCGCATTCATGACGAGCATTAATCAGTCAGCAGCGAGTCCACCAGCGCACGGGCCATCTCCATGCTGTGGATAACATTCCACAGCTGTTCGGCTTCAAGGCCTGAAAGGTGGGCGCTGATGTCGTCGGCGTTTAACTCTGCGCCTTTAAGCAGCAGCGAAACGTGTTCAAGCGCGTCTCGTGCGGGAATACCGGGGTGGGTGGCGAACAGCAGCGTGCCGCGATGGGCACTGGTGTGGAAGGCATCGAGGGGTGGGTCGGGGACGATTTTATCCATGTGTGCATACCTTGAGCAGTCTGAGAGAGGCTGCCACTGCCCGCTGTCATACGGAAAGGGTGGCAACTGCATGCGGGTGACAGACCGGGAAGGTATGCAAGCCCGGTGCACTCGAAAGTGCCCCGCACACAGCCGCCATAACGCGTGCTGGCATTACCTTGTTCGCGGTCTGTCAAAACCGGCCACTGAAATCAGTGACCCGTCGAGACTATCCGCGCCGTTCCAGCGCCACAAGGCGGTGAGGATTCTCTAGGAAAGGTCCTGCGAATGAAAGGGACGAAGCCGGTGCAGGCGTTGCGAATTGTGTGGGAAAAAGCCCCTCTCCCGGCGGGAGAGGGCTAAAGCGGCTTCAGCGGCTCAAATACATCCGCGTGGTCAGCAAATACACCGGCAAGCCCGACACCACGATCAACAGCGCGGCATAAGGCGCCGCCGCCGCAAACTCGACATTCGAGGTGTGTGCCCATACTTGGGTGGCCAAAGTGTTAAGCCCGGTCGGGCTCAGCAGCAAGGTGGCGGTCAGTTCTTTCATGGCGTCGAGAAACACCAGTGCAAACGCTGCGCCCAGCGCCGGGAAGATGATCGGCAAGGTCACCCGGCAAAACGCCGAGAACGATGAAGCGCCCAAGGTGCGGGCGGCTTCTTCCAGTTGCGGGGCGGCCTTGTTTAGCGCGGTGCGGATCGGTGCTTGCGCCAAGGGTAAAAACAGCAGCGCATACGCCACCAGCAGCAACGCCGAGGTCTGATACAGCACCGGCACGTAATGCAGCGAGAAGTACACCAGCGCCAGGGCAATGACCAGGCCCGGCAGGGCGTGCAGCAGGTACGGCAGGCGTTCGGCCCAGATCGCCAGTTGGCCTTTGTAACGCACCACCAGCAACCCCACCGGCACCGCCAGCACCAGACACAAGGCAGCACCGCCCAACGACAAAGCCAGCGACGAGAACAGCGCCTCGCCAATCGCCGCCATCGGGAAGGCCGCCGAGCTGCCCTTGATCAGCCAGTACGCCAGCATGCCCAGCGGGATGCCGCTGCCAATCACCGCCAGCAGCAGGCAATACACTTGCCCGACCAGCGACCACTTGCCCAACCGTACCTGTTCGGCGCGCCGTGCAGCGCCTTGGCCGATGCGAATGTGGCGGCCTTTGCCGCGCGCTTTCAGCTCCAGCCACAACAGGCTCAGGCACATCACCAGCAGCACCGCCGACAGCATCGCCGCATTGGCGTTGCTGAATTCCAGTTCAAATTGCTGGTAGATCGCGGTGGTGAAGGTTTGCAGACCGATGATCGACAGCGCGCCAAATTCCACCAGCATGTGCAAGGCAATCAGCAGCGAGCCGGCCAGGAGCGAAGGCCAGAGCAGCGGCAGGGTGATCTTGAAAAACACCCCCCAACGGTTTTGCCCCAGGGTACGCGCCGATTCTTCCAGGGCCGGGTCAAGGTTGCGCAGAGTGGCGGCGACTGGCAGAAAGATCAGCGGGTATTTGGACAGGCTCATCACCAGAATGGCCCCACCCAGGCCTTCAAAGCTGGCGCTCAGGGACACCCAGGTGAAGCTGCTGACGAACGCCGGGACGGCAAACGGCAGGCACAGGATCACGCCCCACAGGCGCCGCCCCGGCAAGTTGCTGCGTTCCAGCAGCCAGGCCAGCGACAGGCCGACCACGGCGCAGGTCACGGTGACGCCCACCATCAGCAGCAGCGTGTTGCGCATCAGGCCGAACACATACGGCCGCCACAGCAGGCTCAATGCCTGCGTCCAGCCGGCTTGCCAGGCTTTGGTGGCGACATACAGCAGCGGCAGCAGGCTGAGCCCGACCAGCAGCAGGACGGGCAGCAGCAGCCAGATCGACGGCCTTTTGCGCTTCAGGGTGTGGCGCACAGGGTGGGCAGTGGCGAGCATCAGAGCAGGCCGGTTTCGCGTTCGAGGTCCAGCGCTTCTTCAGCGTTGCCCAGGTCAGCCGGGGTGATTTTCGGCGCTTGCAGCTCTTCGAATGGCTTAAGACCACGGTCCGACACCATGCCTTTGCGCATCGGGTATTCGGCGGTGGTGTTGGTGATCACTCGCTGGCCTTCTTCGCTGGCCATGTAGGCGAGTAATTGCTGGGCTTCTTTGGGGTGTTTGCTGGCTTTGATCACGCCTGCGCTGGACACGGTGATCAAGCCGCCCGCATCACCGTCGGTGAAGTAGTGCAGTTTGGAGTCCAGTTTGCCTTTCTCTTTTTCCAGGGCGAACCAGTAGTAGTTGTTCACCAGCACGGTGGCGACTTCGCCGTTTTCCACCGCTTTGAGTGCAACCATGTTGTTGGTGTAGGTTTTGCCGAAGGCGCGCAGGCCGGTCAGCCATTCTTCTGCGGCGTCGCGACCGTGCAGTTTAATGATGGCCACGGCCTGTTCCTGGAAGGCGCCGCTGGTGGGGACGAAGCCGACTTTGCCTTGCCACTCGGGGTCGGCGAAATCGAGTACCGATTTGGGCAGGTCTTCTTCTTTGATCAGCTTGGGGTTGAACGCCACGACGCGGGTGCGGGCAGTTACGCCGATCCAGGTGCCATTGGCGGCCACGTATTCTTTGGGCAGCGCTTGCAGGGTGCTGTCGTCGGCCTTGGCCAGAAAGCCTTGCTCGCCCAGGTTGTTCAGGGGCGGCGATTCTTCGGCGTAAAACACGTCAGCCGGGGAGCGGTCGCCTTCTTCCATGATCTGGCTGGCCAGTTGGTTGCTGCTGCCCTTGCGTACGTTGACGTGAATGCCGGTTTTGGCTTCAAAGGCGGCGGCCAGGTTGTCGCCCACTTCTTTGTGCTGGCCGTTGTACAGCGTCAGGGTGACGGGGTCGGCTGCGTAGGCGGGGGAGGTCAGTGCAAGACCGAGGATGGAGAGCGTCAGGCCGCGCAGTAGAGATGTCGCAAGCCGGGTATTTCGGAGCATCATTCGCTGGGTTCCTCACTTTGGTACTACAAAACTTGTAACAATAATAAACGATATTGTTTCTCAAGTGCGCTTGACCCAGCGTCCAATTGCGCTTGTGCGACGAGTTGTGATGTTGCTTGCGTTAAAGCGTGTCGAGAAAACTGCGCAAGGCTCGCAGTTCGTCCTTGTCCAGGTTCAGTGCTTTCAGGCGTTCGCTGGTGCTCGGAAACAACGGGTCATTGGCCTGTTGCGCGGTGGGTCGCGGGCGCGGCATGCCCATGTTGTAGAACGCCAGCGTACCTTCCATGTTGACGAACAGGCCGTTGTGCATCCACGGCGCGGTCTTCATCACCAGGCGCAAGGACGGGGTGCGAAAGGCGCCCACATCCTGTGGCTGGCGTGTCACTTCATAGCGCCCCAGGTCTTCGTATTTGCGCCCGTAATAACTCAGCCCCACGTTATGGAACTGTTCGTCGCTGAGGGCCGGGCCAAAGTGGCAGTTCATGCAGCGCGCTTTGGTGCGAAACAGGTGCAGGCCGTAGAGCTGCTCATCGCTCATGCGCTGCGGGCGGCCGCGCAGTAGTTGCTCGAAGGCGGTGTTGCGCGTGGCTTTGACCAATGTGCGCTGGAAAGTGGCCAGGGCTTGCCCGGTGAGTTCGGGGGTGATCGGGCCGGGGCCAAACACTTGGGCAAATTGTTCTCGGTAAGCTGCATCGGCATTGAGCCGTTCAAGCAACGGCGGGATATCAAAGGCCATTTCCACGGGGTCG
Organism: Pseudomonas sp. HY2-MNA-CIBAN-0224; assembly: GCF_040310285.1. Classification (NCBI taxonomy): domain Bacteria; kingdom Pseudomonadati; phylum Pseudomonadota; class Gammaproteobacteria; order Pseudomonadales; family Pseudomonadaceae; genus Pseudomonas; species Pseudomonas sp. HY2-MNA-CIBAN-0224. The sequence continues at coordinate 4,066 of NZ_JBEOPQ010000104.1, forward strand.
ACGATGGGGTGCAGGGCTTGTTGCTCTAGGCTGCCGCCCCGGCCGTCCCAAAACAGGTGGGTGCTGTAACCGCTCATCACCAGGCTGGGGGCATTGCGGCGTCCGCTCTGACGATCATGCCCAAACGACACCCGACGACCATCGGCAAAAGCCATGTCGGCTTCATGGCAGGACGCGCAGGCAATTTGCCCGGAGCGCGACAGTTTGGGGTCGTTAAACAGCTTTTTACCCAGTTCGGCTTTGGCCTCGCTGAAGGGGTTTTCGGGCGGTGCCGGGGCGTGGTCGGGCAGGGCGGCCATCTCTTGCCAGGGCACATCAGGGTCTACCTGCGGGACAGGCCATTGGGCGACGGGCTGGCGATACAGTTGGGCGACGCAGGCCGTGTACTGGGCGGAATTCTCATCGCAAGCGCTGGCTGCGTGGGCGTCGAGGCTGCCCAACGCCAGTGCAGCGCTGAAGCAGGCGGTCAGGCGGCTCAAAAGGTGTACCCCACTTCCAGCATGAATTGGCGCCCGACTTCAAAGGTGGGCAGGCCGCTTGTCTCGGTGGCACCGACGATTTTTTTGTCCAGCAGGTTGGTGACGTCGAGGTTGACGAACACGGCCTGGTCTTTGGCAGTGGGCATTTTCCAGGCCAGCCGGGTGTCCCAGGTCAGTGCGCCGGCATACGGTGTTTCGGCCCACACGTAAGCTTCGGAGCCTTCATGCACGACTTTTTTGCCCGTGGCGGCAATGCGGCGATAGCCATCGCGATAGCGCAGGAAGTTGCTCCAGGTGAGGTTCAAGGGGTCAATTTCGGTGATGGTTGTCAGGCGTGCTGTCCATGGCCGGTTGTAGTTGGTCGCAGGCATGTCGGAATACTTCATGAACTTGCCGTCGTACTGGATCGTCGGGTCTTCAACGTAAATGGCGCCGATGCTGGCGTTGTAGTTCGACAGGCCGGTGTTGTTGATCTTGCTCCAGTCCATGGCGAACTGGCCCGAGGTGCGGGTGCTGCCCAGGGTAAAGGCTTGCAGCGGGGTGATGGTGAGGGTGTAGATGTCGGCGTCGCTTTTGCCGCCGTTGTAGTAGGTGTAGTAGTTGGCCGTCAGGGCGCCGGAGTCTTCGGAGGGCTGGCCGATTTGCGCGCCCCAGGCGCGGCTGACTTGTTCGCGGCCCATGCGCTTGACGTATTTGACGGCGAACTCGGTGTCCCACTGCACGTGGCTCAGGCCCAGTGTCAGTTCATCGTCATAGGGCACTTTCAACTGGTTGAACTTGCTGTCGTTGGCGTTTTGCTTGCCCATCACCCAGTCAGAGGTCTGGCTGGCCCGGCTGTATTCAGTGCCCATGGCGGCGATGCCGTCGCGCAGACGGTAGGCGTACAGGTTGCGCCCGTAGTATCGGTTGGCGCCGCCGGTGATGCGGGTTTTGTTGTCGCCGAACACGTCCAGTTCAATGGCCAGGCGTGGGGCTACCGTGGTCTGGTTCATGTAGTTGTCGCCGTCGATGCGCACCCCGGGCCGCACGGTGAGGCGTTTGTAGCGCATTTCATCTTGCAGGTATAACGCCCATGAGCGGGTGTCGAAGGCGACTTTGCCCTGGGTCAGGGTCATCTTGTTGGCGTATTGCCCGGCCCAGCCATTGGCGGTCTGGCCGATGGAGCAATACGGGTCGTTGCCCATGCAGGTGTCGGTGCTGGCGACGCTGTAGCTGCTGTAAGGTTTATTGCGTTCATAGCTGGCCGAGCTTTGCGACAGTTCCAGGCCGGTTTGCAGCGCGTGGTCGATGCCCAGCCACTGGACGCTGTTCCAGTCGGCCTTGAGTTTGTAGGCCAGGGTCTTTTGGGTTTCTTCGATGTCGCCAAAGCCACCCTCGGTGGCGAAAGCCGAGGTGCTCCAGTCTTTGCTCGTGGAGGTGCGCCATAACACCATGTAGTCGCTGTCGGAATAGCGCGAGGTGTTCAGTTCACTCCAACTGAGGTTTTGTTCGACCCGGGCCAGTGGCGCATTCCACACCAGCCGTGCGCTGAGGCTGTCACCGCCGGCCTCCATCTCGCGGGCAGAGAGCACTGAGTTGGGGCCAAAGGTTTTCGCGGTTTCCGGGGCGTGGGTCAGGCTGACGTCGAGCTTCCAGTCGTCGTTGACCTGCCAGGCGGCCTTGAGGAAGTAGTTGTCGATGCGTCGGGTTTGGGTCTCGGCGGCGTTGGCGGTTTCGGTCTGGTTGGAAATGGCAAAGACTCGGGTCGGAATGGTCGAGTCTTTACGCGAGAAACTGCCCAGCAAGCCGAAGTTGTCTGTCAGGTGCCCTTCGAGGGTGGCGCGGGTAATGACTTTTTTAAACTCGGGCTGGCTGCTGTTGCCAAAGCCCGCCTTGAAGCTTTCAAGGTCGGGGTCGTCTTCATTGAGGTGGTAGCGGGTCCACTCGGAGCGCGACATCTGCACCGACAGTTTGCCGTGAAAGTCTTTCTTGGGGTCGCGGGTATTGGCTTCGACCACGCCACCGTTAAAGCCGCCAAATTCCACTGGCACGTTGCTGTCATAGACCTTGATGTTTTCCAGCAGGTCGGTGTCCAGGGCCATGCCCTGGCTGCGCCCCGGCAACTCGTCGAAGTCGTCGTTGCTGTTACCGGGATCGAGGTCGTTGTTCATGTTCATGCCGTCGACCACAAACAGGTTTTGCCATGGGCGCGCGCCGTTAATGCTGATATCGGCCGGGGCAATTTCGCCGGGCGTCTTGCTGCTGAGCTGATTGTTGTCGAACTGTACGTTGGGGTTGGTGCGTAGCAGGCTGGTTATGTCGCCATTGCCTGAAGGCAAGTTCTCGATCATTTGCCGATCTATCACTTGCTCACCCTGGAAAACGGCGTCCATGGCGGTAATCGGTGTGCTTTTGATCAGCAAGACGTCGCTGTCGGTGGGCGGCAGGATCGATGCGCTGTCTGGCGAGGTGACTTCCCATTGCAGGCCGCTGGAGCGCAACAGGCTAGCCAGGGCGTGTTCCGGGTCCAGGTTGCCGTCTACCGGCGCGCTGCTTAAACCCGTGAGCAGGGCGCTTTCGGCGCTGACCTGCCATCCCGACTGCTGCGAAAACGCAATCAGCGCGGTAGCCAGCGGCTGTGCGGATATCTGGAAATGCTGACGGTCAGGTTCAGCCTGGGCGGCGAGGGGCAGCGCCGGTAAACCCAGAAGCAGGCCCAGAGACAGTGAGCGCACGTAACGCAAACGCAGAGAAAGCATGAGAGGACCTACGAAATGAAACGCCTTGGTCACTAATGCGAATCTTTATCAGTGACGTTCGTAGGTAAAGACTCTCGGCTGCAGGAGATTTCCAGAAATAGTTGAAAAAAGATTTACGGCGCGTCGGTGACGATCAAGGTATACGGCAGGCCGTCTTGCACGGCGCCGCCCAGCGGGGCGATGGCAGCCTGCAAGGCGCGTTTTGGATCGCGCAAGTTCAGGGCGGCGGTGATGCGCCGTTGGCCCAGTGCTTTGTCTGTTAGCAGGATCAGGCCGGGCTGATAGCGACGCAGTTGTTTGATGACGTCTTCTACCGATTGATCGACCGCAACCAGTTGCCAGCGGCGCCAAGGCGCGATGGACTCATTGGGCCATTGTGCCAATCGGGTTTGGTTGTCTGCCGCGCTGTAGCTCAAGTGATCGCCGTGATGAAGGCTGGCGGGCTCAGGCGCCGTCGGGGTTTTTACCGCGACGGTGCCGCTTTCAACGCTGACCTGTACCTCGCCGTTTTCCACGCTGACGGCAAAGGCGGTGCCGGTGACACGAACGCGCACCTGCCCGGCATTTACGAAAAACGCGCGATCTGGCTCGGACTTGACCGAGAAAAATGCCTGGCCCCGCAACAGCGTGACCTGTCGCTGCTCGGGGTCGAAGTGCACATCGGCCACGCTGTTGCTGTCGAGCAGCATGTGGCTGCCGTCGCTCAGGGTGATGTCACGATGCTCGGCAGTAGGGCTGCGGTAATCGGCCTGCAGGGCTTGCCAGTCGGGCAGCAGCATAAACACTGCGCAGGCCGCAGCGGCTGCGCCGATCCATGAGTACTGGCGGCGGCTAAACCGGCGCGGCGCAGGCGTGGCCACTGCAACCTGTGGCGCGGCGGCGGCGGGCGGGTTCGGCAAGCTCAGGGCTGCGCCGCTCAGTTGCCAGACTTTCTGCGCCTTGCGCCACGCGGCGTCGTGTTCGGGGGCGCTGGCTCGCCAGTCATTCAGGCGGCGGTTGAGTTCGGGGTCGTCAGGGTTTTGCTGGATCAGCAGCAGCCAGTCCAGCGCTGTTTCCCAGACCAGATTCGGAGGGGGCGTATCAGTCATCGCTCAGTTGTTCCGCGCAGTAGGTCAGGGCATCGCGGACCAATTGATGGGCCAGGCTCACAGAGATACCCAGCTGGGTACCAATTTGTTGGAACGTCAGGCCTTGCAGTCGATGCAGGACAAAGGCCTGTCGAGTACGTTCAGGCAGGCGGGACAGAGCATGTTGCAATTTACGCAGCTCGTCCAGATGCAGGGCTTCTTGTTCAGGGGAGGGCGCGTTGGAAACGTGCTCGTCGAGCTGTTCGTCGCGCAAGGTGTGGCGGTTCTCCAGGGTGACCCGGCGGTTCAGGTCAAAGGCCAGGTTGCGCACGATCCGGTACAGGTAGCCGACCGGCTGAGTGAGCGGGACCAAGTTGTCGGCCCCTTGGCTAAAGCGTAACCACGCATCCTGAACCACATCTTCGGCCTTGGCGCGGCAACCCACGATGGGGGCGGCATAGTCCACAAGCGCATGTCGATGCGTGAGGTAGAACTGAAGTCTTTCGTTGTTGTCGGACACTCGAATCCAGGAAGTCGCACAGGCGATCTGAAGGTGGCCGGATATTAGTGCGAGTGAGATGGATTATCAAATACAACGATGGTGTACTGGATAGAAGGTGTCAGACCAAGGGAGGGGGGAATGCCGGAAACTAAAAAGCCCGCTTTCGCGGGCTTTTAGAGTGGTTTCACAACCGGGGGCTGTAAACCTGAATTGGTGCCCAGAAGAAGACTCGAACTTCCACGGCCTTGCGGCCACCAGCACCTGAAGCTGGCGTGTCTACCAATT
>NZ_JBEOPQ010000105.1:0-9011 GCF_040310285.1 Pseudomonas sp. HY2-MNA-CIBAN-0224
AGCTTGCCTCGCGATCTTTTCACGATCAAAAGATCGCGAGGCAAGCTCGCTCCTACCCGTGGCGCGCATATTTTAGGCTCGGAGTCTAACTCGGAGCAGCCGCATTAGTTTAGAAAAATCTGAACTAAGTATTTGCCTGTAGGGATTCTTCCCGCCGCCGGCCTTTCGCAGAATCGACCGCCATAACCACAACAAACGACGAGGTCTTTCCCGTGGATAAAATTCTTCACCAACCACTGGGCGGCAATGAAATGCCGCGCTTCGCCGGCATTGCCACCATGATGCGCCTGCCCCATCTGCAATCCGCCGCCGGTCTGGATGCCGCCTTTGTTGGCGTGCCATTGGACATCGGTACGTCATTGCGCGCAGGCACCCGTTTCGGCCCTCGCGAAATCCGCGCCGAATCCGTGATGATCCGCCCTTACAACATGGCCACCGGCGCCGCCCCGTTCGACTCGCTGTCGGTCGCGGATATCGGCGACGTGGCAATCAACACCTTCAACCTGCTGGACGCCGTGCGCATCATCGAAGAAGCCTACGATGACATCCTCGAGCACAACGTGATCCCGTTGACGCTGGGTGGCGACCACACCATTACCCTGCCGATCCTGCGCGCCATTCACAAAAAGCACGGCAAGGTCGGCCTGGTGCATATCGATGCACACGCCGATGTGAACGATCACATGTTTGGCGAAAAAATTGCCCACGGCACCACGTTCCGCCGCGCTGCCGAAGAAGGCTTGCTGGACTGTGACCGTGTCGTGCAAATCGGCCTGCGCGCCCAGGGCTATACCGCTGAAGACTTTAACTGGAGCCGCAAACAGGGCTTCCGTGTGGTACAGGCCGAAGAGTGCTGGCACAAGTCGCTGGCCCCGTTGATGGCTGAAGTTCGTGAAAAAGTCGGCAATGGTCCGGTGTACCTGAGCTTTGATATCGACGGCATCGACCCGGCCTGGGCGCCTGGCACCGGCACCCCGGAAATCGGCGGCCTGACCACCATTCAGGCGATTGAGATTATTCGCGGCTGCCAAGGCCTCGACCTGATCGGTTGCGATCTGGTAGAAGTCTCGCCGCCTTACGACACCACCGGCAATACCTCACTGCTGGGCGCGAACTTGCTGTACGAAATGCTCTGCGTCTTGCCGGGAGTCACTCATCGCTAAACCCCGCCTCCAGACGGGATAAAGGGTTCGAGGTGCCATCGCGCACCTCGAACAGCGCCCTCGCCGGCCTGCCGGCTGACCGGGCCGTTTTTGTGCATGACGCGGCCAACGAGCGGCGCATGCAAGGGGAGCAATTCTTTAGCCAGGATCGCGCGGCTACGGTCTTCAAGACCTGAGTCAGCACACAAGAACAAAAGGCCTTTGGCTGGCCTGTTACGAATGTTTGTCCGCTTTGCCGGAAAGGCTGCCGCCCCCTTAGCCAGTGTGATCGGAGATGATCATGAATAATAAAAACAGCCCCAATAATGCGGGCCACATTAATTCACCAGGAGTTGACCCGACTCCGAACAACGCACGCCGAACCGGACTCAGGGATGTATTTCGCCTGTTTTTGGGCAACGCGCGCGCCACGCAATACACCCAACGCCACACCCGAAACAGCGGTGATGCCACCCATCGCCTGATCGCCTCATAAAAAAAATAATCGGAGACTCGCCATCATGGCTTTAGACCTAATAGTCGTCCTTATCTACGCTGCGGCAATGCTGGTGCTGGGTTACTACGGCATGCGCAAGGCAAAAACCCACGAAGAATACCTGGTCGCCGGACGCAACCTGGGCCCGACGCTGTACATGGGCACCATGGCCGCCACGGTGCTGGGCGGTGCTTCAACTGTCGGTACTGTACGTTTGGGTTATGTACACGGGATTTCAGGCTTCTGGCTGTGCGCGGCCCTGGGTTGCGGGATCATCGCGCTCAACCTGTTCTTGGCCAAGCCGTTGCTCAAGCTGAAAATCTTTACCGTGACCCAAGTGCTGGAAAAACGTTACAACCCGATGGCGCGCCAGGCGAGCGCGGTGATTATGCTGGCGTATGCCCTGATGATCGGCGTGACCTCCATTTTGGCGATCGGCACCGTGCTTGAAGTGTTGTTCGGCCTGCCGTTCTGGGTATCGGTGGTGCTCGGCGGTGGCGTGGTGGTGGTGTATTCGACCATTGGCGGGATGTGGTCACTGACCCTGACTGACATCGTGCAGTTCGTGATCAAGACCGTGGGCCTGATGTTCGTGCTGCTGCCGATCTGTCTGTACCGTGTCGGCGGCTGGGATGAGCTGGTGAGCAAACTGCCAGCCTCGAACTTCAGTTTTACCAGCATCGGCTGGGACACCATCATCACCTACTTCATGATTTACTTCTTCGGCATTCTGATCGGTCAGGACATTTGGCAGCGCGTGTTTACCGCCAAAACTGACAAGGTGGCCAAGTACGCCGGTACGTTCGCAGGGTTCTACTGCATCCTTTACGGCCTGACCTGCGCCCTGATCGGCATGGCAGCCCATGTGTTGATCCCGGACCTGGGCAACGTCAACAACGCGTTCGCCGCCATCGTTAAGGTTTCGCTGCCGGACGGCATTCGCGGGCTGGTGATTGCTGCCGCCCTGGCCGCCATGATGTCCACCGCCAGTGCCGGCTTGCTGGCCGCCTCCACCGTATTGACCGAAGACCTGCTGCCCAAGCTGCGCGGCGGCAAACAATCGAGCCTGAAGATCAACCGCCTGTTCACCATGCTCACAGGCCTCGTGGTGCTGGCGATTGCCTTGGTGGTAAGCGACGTTATCAGCGCCCTCACGCTGGCCTACAACCTGCTGGTTGGCGGCATGCTGGTGCCATTGATCGGTGCGATTTACTGGAAGCGCGCCACGACGGCAGGCGCCATCAGCAGCATGAGCCTGGGCTTTATCACGGCGCTGATTTTTATGATCAAGGATGGTCTGGACGCCAATACGCCGATCTACTACAGCCTGGCTGTAGGGCTTATCAGCTTTATCGTGGTCAGCTTGCTGGATCGGCGCCCGGCCACAGTGGCCAGCGCTGCCTGATACCCACTTTCTTCAGCGGGCGCGACGTCGGAGGTCGTGCCCGTTTTTTTCGATATCAGGCGCTTACGCTGCCACCGTCTTAACGGCGACGTTGCGGACGGCGACGCGGGTCTTCGACAGGGATCGGAATCGGTTGCAGCGGAGGCTCAATCAGGCCCAGTGCAACGCCGACGTCATGCAGCCAGTTTTTCAGTTTGTCTTTCATAATTCCCCCTTGGGGCCACACTTACGACCGGATTCCTTGGTCGCTTCGTACAGATAATAGTCCTAAGTCCTACAAGATGCTTGCTTAAGGTCAATGAACTTTAGGCTAATCCTCCTCTTTTCAAGTCAGGCCGATGCGCATTGTGCTGCAACTTCTACGTCGCTTTTAACGGACGCCGTCTGCTGCAACGTTATCCACGCATTCAAGTTGGCGCCCAGCATGCCCTTTCGCCACATCAACCACGTAGTGGCAGAGGCAAAAGGTTGTTTCAAGGGATGTACGCCGACACTTTCACGGCCCGGCAAGCTGGCCAGCATCGAGGCTGGCATCAACGCCACACCCGACCCTGCCACCACGCACGCCAGCATGCCCTGATAGGACTCAATCTCCATCACGCGGCCCATCGCCGCCCGGTCGCTGGCGTACCAGGCTTCAAGGCGGGTGCGATACGAACAGCCCTGACGGAAGGCGAACACCTCACGACCCTGCACGTCCTGGGCGCGGGTGATCGGTGGATGATCCAGATCGCTGATCATCACCAGTTGCTCTTCACAGAACTCGACACCATCGAGCCCGGCCAACTCAAGCGGGCCATCCACCAGCGCCGCATCCAGACGCCCGGTGAGCAAACCTTCGAGCAATTCCCCGCTCGGCGCCGACTGTACATGCAGGTTCACCGCCGGGTAGGCGCGGTGGTAGCGGGCCAGCAAAGCGGGCAAATGGATCGCCGCGGTGCTGTACATCGTGCCAAGGGTGAATTTGCCGGACGGCACGCCGCCCTGTACCGCACCCAGCGCCTCATCGCGCAGGGCGAACAGGCGCGCGGTGTAATCGAGCAGCACTTTGCCCGCCGGGGACAATTGCAAGCGCTGGCGCTCACGCATGAACAACTCGACACCCATTTGCTCTTCAAGTTGTTTGAGCCGGGTCGACAGATTGGAAGGCACGCGGTGCAGACGTTCAGCTGCACGGGTGATCGAGCCTTCTTCGGCCACGGCCTGAAAAATCCGTAATTGGCTGAATTCCACACCATTCTCCAAAACTGAACAAGTCACTCACTATTATTCAATTTTATAGAAAGTCAATCACCGCTAGCCTGACGATCATTGTCACTGCCCGGGAATTAACAGCATGTCAGCCCTGACTCGCTTACTCGCCAGTTTTATCGCACTCATGATGGCCATGGGGATTGGCCGTTTTTCACTCACCCCGCAACTGCCACACTTGATCAGCGAAGGTCAGATCGACCTGACCGGCGCCGGGCTGATTGCCGCCGCCAACTATCTGGGCTATCTGATCGGCGCGCTGGACGCCATTCGTGCCAGACGCCCGGAGCAAGTCCGTGGCCGACTGCACACCAGTTAATGGCTGTGCGTGGTGCTGACGCTGATTTCGTACTGGGCACAAAGCTTCTGGCCGCATTTGCTACTGCGCTTTGGCGCCGGGGTGGCGAGCGCCTGGGTGATGGTGATGATCACCGCGCTCAGCCAGCAGATCGCGGTCAGCGCTAACCGCCCACGCCTGGGCGCCCTGGTGTTCGCCGGACCCGGCATTGGCGTGGTGCTCACCGGCTTGCTCGCGCTGTTTGCCAACGTTCAGGGGCAAAACTCGTCCATGTTGTGGCTGATCTACGCGGTGGCCGCCTTGCTCATGCTGCTGGTGATCATGCCGATCCTGCCACCCGCCAACGGCCTTGCTCCGCACGTGCAGACGGCGCCCACAAGCCCACGCCACCCCGGCATTACCCGTCTGGGAGCCATTTATGCGCTGTATGGCTTGGGGTACATCATTCCGGCGACCTTTTTGTCGCAAATGGCCAGCGCGCAATTTCGCGGTCAATGGCAAGCCGATTTGTTCTGGCCGGCTTTCGGCCTGTGTGCGGCCATTGGCGTGGTGCTGATCAGCTTTCACCGGCCATCGCCGCGCACCACTCGACTGTGGCTGATGGCCGCGCTGTGGGTGCAGGCGGCCGGCGTGCTGGCATGTTTGCTGCCCAGCAGTGCGGGCCTGGCGCTGGGGGTGATTTTATGCGGCACGCCGTTCCTGGCCTGCATGCCGCTGGTGATGCAAAGCTCACGCGACATCGCCCCCCACGCCACTCAGCGCAACGCCGCCTTGCTTACCGCCTGCTTTGCCGCCGGCCAACTGGGCGGGCCTTTGCTGGCGGCCGTCAGCAGCCATTTCAGTGGCGGATTGCACCCGGCGTTGATCATCGCGGCCAGCGGCCTGGTGCTGGCCGGGGTACTGGCCTTGCAACTGGTTAATTTTGTAGCAGTGCGCGCACCTTGCGACGTACCCACTGCTCCGCGCTGACAAAAGTGATACCTAGCAGCACCAGCACCGCGCCCACGGCGAAGTTGAAGCTTAATGGCTCATCCAGTATCAACACGCCAAAGGTCACCCCGAACAAGGGCGTCATAAACGAAAACACGGCCAGATTGGAGGCCAGGTAACGCTTGAGTAGCCAAAACCACATCAGGTAGCTGAAAAAAGACACCACCAGGCCCTGAAACAAGACGCTGCAAATGGCCAGCCCGGTGAAGCTGAAGTGGGTGATCTGCCCTGTGACAAGCGCAATCACCAGCAGGCCGATAAAGCCCACGATCAACTGGTAAAACAGGGTCAGCGTGACCGGCGCCTCAGAGAGCCTGGAGCCGCGCACCACCACAGTGGTGACGCCCCAGGCCATGCCCGCCAGCACGCCGTAGGCATCGCCAAGCAAAACGTCGGGGTCCATGTCTGCGAACGACATGCCGCCGGCAAAGGAGAATGCAATGCCCAGAAACGCGAGGAAGATCCCCAGCCACTGCAGCGGCCGCAGACGCTCACTGGGCAACAGCCAGTTCACTCCAAGCGCAGTAAAGATCGGCGCGGTATAGAGGAACACCGACATGTGCGCCGCGCTGGTCAGGTGCAGCCCCTGCGCGATAAAGAAAAACTCCAGGCCAAACAAACTGCCTGCGAGCAGTCCGCCGCGCCAAGTGGATGGCACTTGGTCCCAGCCACCCTTCCAGCAAATCACCAGCCCCACCAGCAGCGCCGAGATGCCCGAGCGGGCCATGGCCTGCATGATCGGGGAAATATCAGGTGCAGCCACTTTGATCAGTACCTGCTGGACACCCCAGATCAGGCAAAGCCCCAGCATGACTTGCAGTGCAAAAGCATCCGTTGCTCGCCGCGAACCACTCATAGCCACACCCAAAAGATAAAAACAGCGCAGGCCGCTGGTTTAAACCAGTTCGATGCGGTCCGCGTGGATCACAATCTTGCCTTCCTTGTAGAGCGCACCAATGGCCTTCTTGAAGTTGCCCTTGCTGACGCCAAACAGGTTGCTGATCTGCTCAGGTGCACTTTTATCACTGACCGGCAGTACGCCATTGTTTTCACGCAACTTGCTGAGGATCTTCGAGTTCAGGCTGCTGGAGGCCTCCTGACCGACCGGCTGCAAACTCAGGCTGATCTTGCCGTCGGCACGAACTTCCTTGATATAGCCTTTTTCTTGCTTGCCCGCGCGCAGGAACTTGAACACTTCGTTCTTGTGGATCAAGCCCCAGTGCTTGTTGTTGATCACGGCTTTAAAGCCCATGTCCGTGGCCTCAGCCACCAGCAGATCAACTTCCTGGCCCACCTGGTAGTTGGCCGGGGTTTTGTCCAGGTAGCGGTCCAGGCGGGCTGTGGCGGTGATGCGGCGTGTGTGCTTGTCCAGGTAAACGTGCACAACCACATATTCGCCAGCGGTCATCTGGCGTTTTTCTTCGGAATACGGCAACAGCAAATCTTTCGGCAGGCCCCAATCAAGGAAAACACCGATGCTATTAATTTCGACAACTTTAAGACTGGCAAACTCACCGACTTGAACTTTTGGTTTTTCAGTGGTGGCAATTAACTTGTCAGCGCTGTCCAAATAAACAAATACGTTAAGCCAGTCTTCGTCTTCACTGGGAATATCTTTGGGAATATAGCGATTGGGCAACAGGATTTCCCCGTCGGCTCCGCCATCCAGATACAAACCAAAGTTAGTGTGTTTAACCACTTGCAAACTGTTGTAGCGACCGATTAAAGCCATGTCCAATACCCTCATTACGTGGGCAGCATTCTACCCGAGTTTGGCCCGGCAAATTGGAGCCGCGCAGCAAGGCTTTCACATTTTTTACAAAAGGCCTGATTTATCAAGGATTTTTGCCACGACCCAAGGACCACTCGTCAGCCCGGCGCGCCCTCAAGACCCTGCCGAATAGCCCAAACACAACCCGATGATATGAATTAAAACAGCGAGTTAGCGGGCGCTTAGAGTGTTGATTATGTGCAATGCCAAGGTGCTTATAATATTTCAGGAGGATATTTAACAAGCAATTGTCAAGCATTTCAGTTACTATCGCTGGCCAAGTTATTTTCTACAGGTGAATAGCCGCCATGCGTGTAAAAGCATCCGCCAGCAAAGTAAAGCCAGCTCCCGCTGTTGAAACCAGTGATTCAATCAATGCGCAAATTGCCGCATTCTTGAAGTCCGGTGGCGAGATCCAGCAAATTGACAAAGGCGTCAGCGGCCAAACTTTCGGCGCATCCAAACAGATTTCGCTGGGTAAAAAGTAATACCCCCCGCTTTATAGTGGTCCTGATGCGCTTTGCCTTCCAAAGCGCTGGGACTCCTGAACCCCCTCCCCTCAAGAAATCGACGAACGGCCCCCATCTGCCGGCATACATCCGTATGCTTGAACCTGTCTAAACCAAGCCTTCGAGCCAATCACTGCATCCAGTTGTCAAGGGAGTGACCTATGCTCACACGAGCGTTACTGCTCACCGGCACATTGCTGTCCAGCGCAGCTGTCAACGCACAGGTGTTTTCACGCGAGCTGGGCGATTTCGACCTCAGAATGGGCACCCAGCCCAGCCGCAGCATGGCCCAAGGCCTCGTCAAGCCGACCAGCCCGGGGTCGACTTTCCATGGCGGCCTGGACCTCACGCACAACAGCGGCTGGTATGTCGGCCAATGGGCGCCCACCATGGGCCTCAAGCCCGGCAGCAATCTGGAAGTCGATTCGTACCTCGGTTACAAACACCCGTTTGACCAGACCCTGAGCTATGAACTGGGGATGATTCATTACAGCTACCCCAAGGTCAGCCCCATGGACAGCCAGCAGTTTTATGCGGGACTGACCGTGTTGGGCACGCGCTTTGGCGCAGCGTTCAGCAATGACCCGGATCGACGCGACAGCACCGTGTTTGCCGATCTGGGCGCCAATCGCACGCTAGGCGTCGGGGTCAGCCTGAAATACACCACCCACCAACTGGGCACGCCGGTATCCATCGCCGATGGCGGCAGCGTGCGTACGTTCAATGATTGGTCGATCACCTTCTCACGGCCCTGGATGGGCGTGAACCTGAACGTGATCTACAGCGACTCCAGCCTCGACGGCGGAGATTGCTCGGCGTACTCGGGGCAAAACCCGCAATGCGATGGGTTACTGACGTTCAAGGCTGAACGTACGTTTTATTGAGAGAGGGATTACAAAGCCGTCCCGTCTTCGACGCCGCGCTGTCGCGCATCAAACAGACCACTGTAGTCGCTGACGAGGTACGAAGGCTGCGATCGGCCTGCGTGGTTTAACGGAGCCTCTTATGGCTTAGATCAAGATCAAAAACCAGATCAAGATCAAAAGATCGCGAGCAAGCTCGCTCCTACAGGGTGAACTGCCCCCAAAAAGTTGGACACCCATCCAACTTTTTGGGTTTTCAACATGAATAAGTACACAGAGCAATTTA
>NZ_JBEOPQ010000106.1:0-8616 GCF_040310285.1 Pseudomonas sp. HY2-MNA-CIBAN-0224
TTTTTTAGTCATGGAGAGTTCCTCGATAGATGTATTTTCCACCTATCGAGGTGTCCGGGGAAATTAGACCACCACACAGGTCGATGCATCTTGTGGAACAACTCGGTCAGTCCCCTCTCCCTCCGGGAGAGGGTTAGGGAGAGGGCAGTTTTCAGTCGTTAACGCCCACCAAATGCACCACACCGCCCGCCAGGGTCATCACCCCCGGCACACCCGCCAGTCGCAGAGCGTGAGGGTCAACACGTGACGTGTCGTTCAACTCCACACGGATGCGGGTCAACGCCACGCGCTGCTCGGACTTGAGGTTGCTGGCGCCGCCAAGGGCCGCGACCACCGCGCTCGCCAGCGTCGACACATTGGGGGCGGGCTCATCCGCCACCAGGTCCGGGGTCAGTGCTTTCCAAAAAGCCTGCTGCAATTTTGCAAACATGTTCAGTTCTCCAGCACCAATGAATGAGCAACGTTAGCCGCGTGTGACGGCTGCAAGGCGGCACGCACCTGCTCTGCACTTTCCAGCCCCAACACCTGCTGCGCCAACACTTGGCAGTCCTTGAATTCCAGCTCACGAACCCGCGCTTTAATAGTCGGGATCAACGGCACGCTCACCGATAACTCGTCCACGCCCAATCCCACCAGCAGCGGCACCGCCAACGACTCGGACGCCAGCGCGCCGCACACGCCCACCCACTTGCCGTGGGCATGCGCGGCCTTGACGGTCGTGGCGATCAGGCGCAGTACCGCCGGGTGAAAACTGTCGGCCTGGCTGGCCAGACGCGGGTGGTCGCGGTCCATCGCCAAGGTGTATTGGGTCAGGTCATTGGTGCCAATCGAGAAGAAGTCGACTTCAGGGGCGAACACGTCAGCCATCAGCGCGGCCGCCGGAACTTCAATCATGATCCCAAGCTTGGGCATCCGGGTAATGCCCAGGCGTTGCGCTTGCTCTTCGAGCAACTGGCGGGCGAGGCGCAACTCAGACACCTGAGTGACCATCGGCAACATGATGTGCAGGCGGGTCAGGTCGGCACTGGCCAGGATCGCGCTGAACTGCTCTCGCAGCAGTTCAGGACGCTCCAGACACAGGCGAACCCCGCGCATGCCTAAAAACGGGTTAGCCTCAGGTTCCATCGGCACGTAGGCCAAGGGTTTGTCACCGCCCACATCCAGCGTGCGCACCACCAGGTTGTAGTCAGGGCCAACCGCGCGGGCAATGGCGCTGTAGGTCGCGACCTGTTCGTCGTGGCTCGGCGCGCTGCTGCGCTCCAGGTACAAGAACTCGGAACGCAGCAAGCCCACGCCTTCACCGCCCAGGCTCATGCCCTGCTCGGCCTCGGCCAGCGAGGCGATGTTGGCAGACACTTCGATATGCCGACCATCGCGGGTATCCGCCCTCAACGCCGCGTGCGCCAGATCCCGTGCCTGGCGCACGCGCTGCTGCTCGCGCTTGGCCGTCAGCGCTGCAACCGCCGCTTCGCTGGGGCGCACATGCAACTCGCCCTGTTCAGCATCGAGCAACACCGGCGTGCCGCTGGCCAGGGTCAGGACCTGCGCAGGCAAGCCGCACATGGCCGGCAAGCCCAAGGCCCGCGCCAGAATCGCCACATGGCTGGTGGCGCCGCCGCCCACGGTGGCAAACCCCACCACCTTGGTTGTATCGAGCCCGGCGGTTTGTGAAGGGCTGAGTTGATCTGCGATCAAGATGGCGTTGTCAGGCAGCGCCTGAACTACGTCCTCGACCCGCAGAATCAACTTGAGCACGCGCAGCCCGACATCTGCGAGGTCTTGCGCCCGCTCCGCCAGAAACGCATTGCCCAGGTTGCGGAATACCTTTTCGTTCGCCTCAACCGCAGCGGCCCACGAGAACGCCGCGCTTTTGCCTGACGCCAACAGTGGGTAGGCCTGCTCCAGCAGGCTTGGGTCTTGCAGCAATTCGCGGTGAGCACTGAAGATTTGCCCCTGCGGGCCTTGGCTGAACTCGCGACCCAAGCTGTCCAGGGCGGTATCCGCTTCGAGCAGGGCACGTTGCAACTGCGCCCGCTCAAAGGCTTCACCCGCCCCAGCTTCCGGATAGTCGAGGGTCTGCGCGGCGATTTGCACCACCTGCCCAAACACTGCCCCGGAAGACGCGCAGACACCGCGCAACAAGGTGTCATCCACCCGCACCGGCTCAGGTGCCGGTGCATACGTAGTTTCAGTGGCAACCTGGGCAACGGGTGTCACCGCCTCGCCGCAACCGGTCACCAACAGATCTGAAAGCACACGAATCGCTTGCTCGGCATCCTCGCCGGTGGCGCTGACCTGCACCACATCGCCGTGGCTGGTTTGCAAGGTCATGATCGCGACCAACGATTTGGCGTTGATGCGCTGCTCGTGTTTGTGCAGCTCGATGGTGGCCGCAAAACCCTTGGCCGCCTGGGCAAACACCGCCGCCGGACGGGCATGCAAGCCGTTCGGGTTGGGCAGCGCAATGGCCAGTGAAAACAGCGTGTCACCCTGACTGGCCGCTTGCGGCACCGCAGCATTCGCGGCCGCGCCCACACGCAGCAGCGGCTGGCCAGCCTCGACCAGCACTTCGCTGCCCGACACGTCGGTAATGCTTTCACCGCTGACCACCAGCATCAGGGTGAGCAAGCTGCGTGCATGTTGCGCGACGTAGTCGGCATCAAACTCGATCAACGCTTGCCCGGCCACCACCTGCTGGCCTTCCTCAACCAGGCAGGTGAAGCCTTGGCCGCCGAGGTTTACCGTGTCCAGGCCGATGTGCAGCAGCACTTGCACTCCGCTGGCATCGGTAATGCTCACGGCATGCCCGGTGTGCTGCAGGTTGCTGATCACACCGGCCAGCGGCGCGCAGAGCACCTGCGACGTCGGGTCGATGCACAGGCCGTCGCCCATCAAACGGCTGGAGAACACCGGGTCAGGCACTTGCTCAAGCGGCATCAGGACACCCGATAACGGCGCCAGCAGTTCCAGTTGTTGGGTTGTAACCATGACTTCACCTGCAGTTGATTCGGTTAAATGCCGATGGAGCGCGAGCCCCGCAGCGTCGCTTATTTCCACCAGTACTCGATCTGTACACCGGCGTTGGAACCATGCCGCGCCGAGCCAAAGGCGCCGCTGTCAGACAATGCAGAGCCTGCATCAAACTCATTGGCCGCACGTTGCGCGGCGGCGTTCCAGCTCGCGTAGGTGTAATACAAGCGGATTTCCGGGCGTGCCCAGAAGCTTGGACCATTGGGCGACCAGGTCGGCGCAAAGGTGAACTTGCTCAGCTTGCGCGTACCGTCTGGGGCACGCACCTGGTCATGCCCAAACTCGGTCACCAGCTTGAACTGCTCGGTGATCGCGTAGGTCGGTCGCACGCCCAGCGAGAGCCATTCCTGGTTGCCGCCATCCGGGCGGAAGTCCTTTTGATACACGGCCTCGACCTGCCCGCCGAAACGCGGGGTCACTTGCCAGTCAAAAAACTCGACGATCCGGTAACGCTTGCTGCTGTTATCCAGCCGGGTATCGCCGGTATAACCCAGCCCCGTGCCAGAGCCTTCGCCGTATTGCAGGGCCAATTTGTTTTTGCCGCCCAGAAACTCGCTCTGGACGTGCTGCGCGGTGATCGCCCAGCCACTGTGCGCGTCGGTGCGCTGGGGTTTTTCCAGATAGCTGAGGCCGAATTCCAGTTGCCCGCCGGGGTTGGTGTTGAACCCGGCGACGTTAAAATCGTGACGCGTTACGTAGTCTTCCTGATACAGGCTGTCTTTGCGCGACAAGGCGTAGCTGTACTTCAGACCGCCGATCAATACGTCCTCGATGCCCGCGCCGGTAGCGCTCTGGTTCCAGTAGTAGAAGTCGGAAATATGAATGTCGTTACGCTTGTAGTAACGCCGCCCGGCCCACACCGAGCCGCCATTGAGGCTCGGCAGGTTGGACCACTGCGCGTACAACTGCGGCAAGCGCGCCGAACCGTTATCGCCCTGGAACGTCAGCTGGCGGTTGTATTGGTTGTACAGCGAGGCCATACCGTCAACGCTGAGGACCGAACCGTCATCAAAGTTATAGACGTCCTGGCGCAACTCCAACTCAGCATACTGCTCGCATTCATTGCCCAACCGATACTTGGCCTCGGCGCCAGGCAGCTTGAAGCACGACTGCTTGCCGCCTTCCAGCGAATTGCCGATGCCGCTGCGCAAGTACCCGGCGAACTCCAGGGCGTTGGCCGAAAGCGGCGCCAGCAGGCACACGCAAGCGGTGAAAATACTGCGATTGAGGGTTGTGTTCATGAGTGGCCTTTTTATTTTTATTGTGATGAAACCGATAAAGCCTCTGTAGGAGCGAGCTTGCCTCGCGATCTTTTGATCTTTTAAAAGATCGCGAGACAAGCTCGCTCCTACAGGGTTATTGCGTTGTCAGGTGCACGGCAAACGACTCGTAGGGGCGCAAGGTGATGCGCTGCGTGCGCGTCGGCTGGTCGTCGTAGTTGCTGATCAACAGGCGCTGGGCCATGCCTTCGCTGATCACGCCGTCTGGCAAATCAACCTCGCAGTCGGTGCCGTAGAAGTTGTTGAGCACCAGCACGCTTTCACCCTCGCCCTGGCGCACATACGCCCAGACCTGCGGGTGCTCGGCCAGCAACTGGCGGTATTCGCCGTGTGACAGCAGCGGCTCTTCGCGACGCAACGCAATCAGCCGGCGGTAGTGATGCAGCACCGAATCCGGGTCATTCAATTGCGCTTCGACGTTGATCTGCGCAGCGTTCGCAGGGATCCCGATCCACGGCTCTGCCGTGCTGAAACCGGCATTGGCCTGCTGGTTCCATTGCATCGGCGTGCGGCTGTTGTCCCGCGACTTTTGCAGGATCGCCGCCATGCAGTCCTCGTGGGACACCCCGGCTTCGCGCTTGAGGCGATAGATGTTCAGGGTTTCGACGTCGCGGTATTGCTCGATGCGTTCGAAACCCGGGTTGGTCATGCCGATTTCTTCACCCTGATACACATACGGCGTGCCTTGCAGGCAATGCAGGGCGGTGGCGAGCATCTTCGCCGAGACCACACGGAACTCACCGTCATCACCAAAGCGCGACACCGCACGGGGCTGGTCGTGGTTACACCAGAACAAGGCGTTCCAGCCGCCACCGGCCTGCATGCCCACCTGCCAGTCCGACAAAATGCCTTTGAGCGCGAGGAAGTCGAAGTCGGCACGCACCCACTTCTGCATGTTCGGGTAATCCACTTTCAAGTGATGAAAGTTGAAGGTCATCGACAGCTCTTTACTCTCTGGCCGCGAGTAGCGGATGCAGTGTTCAAGGCTGGTAGAAGACATTTCGCCAACGCTGACCAGATCGTGCCCGGCGAACACTTCGCGGTGCATCTCTTGCAGGTATTCATGCACGTTGGGGCCGTCGGTGTAGAAGCGCCGACCATCAGTGTTGTCTTCCGGGAAGTGCGCAGGCTTGGAGATCAGGTTGATCACGTCCAGGCGAAAGCCGCCCACGCCCTTGTCACGCCAGAAGCTCATCAGTTTGTAGACTTCGGCGCGCACCTTGGGGTTGTCCCAGTTCAAGTCGGCCTGGGTGTGGTCAAACAGGTGCAGGTAGTACTGACCGGTTTGCGCCTCGTATTCCCAGGCCGAACCGCCGAACTTGGACTCCCAGTTGTTCGGCTGGTCACGCCAGATGTAGAAGTCGCGATACGGGTTGTCGAGGCTGCTGCGCGCTTGCTGGAACCACTCGTGTTCGATGGAGGTGTGGTTGACCACGATGTCGAGCATCAGCTTGATCCCACGGGCCTTGGCCTCGCTGATCAACAGTTCGCAATCGGCCATGCTGCCGTAGCTCGGGTCGATGGCGTAGTAGTCGCTGATGTCATAGCCGTTGTCGCGCTGCGGCGAGCGCAGAAACGGCGTCAGCCACAGGTAGTCCACGCCCAGCCATTGCAGGTAATCGAGTTTGTCGACCACGCCCAACAAGTCACCAGTGGCGTTACCCGCGTGGCTGTGAAAACTTTTTGGGTAGATCTGATAGATCACCGAACGCTGCCAGTCTTGCATGAGAGGCTCCTTGCATAATCTTTGTAAAAGGGGCCGCTTCGCAGCCCATCGCAGCCTTCGGCAGCGACTACAGACGAGGGTCAGGCGACGCGGTAGCCGGGGCGGATGATTTTCAGGCTGAGCGCACACGTCAGAACAAACGGCACGATGATCGCGACCAGCATGCCGATGACGAACATCGGGATGTACTGCGGAATGATCGAGATAAAGCCCGGCAAGCCACCGACGCCAATCGCCGAGGCCTGGACCTTGTTCAGCGACAGGAAAATGCTGCCCAGCGCCGAGCCGATCAGGGCCGCGTAGAACGGAAATTTGTAACGCAGGTTGACCCCGAACATCGCCGGTTCAGTGATGCCGAAATACGCGGACACTGCCGAGGTAGACGCCATGCTGCGCTCGCGCACGTTGCGGCTCATGTAGAACACGCCAAGCGCCGCGCTGCCCTGGGCCAGGTTGGACATCACGATCATCGGCCAGATAAACGTGCCGCCCTGGGTCGAGATCAATTGCAGGTCAACTGCGAGGAACATGTGGTGCATGCCGGTGATCACCAGCGGTGCGTACAACAGGCCGAAAATCATGCCGCCGAGCACTGGCGCCAGGTCAAACAGCATGACCACGCCTTCGGTGATCAGGATGCCCAGGTGACGGGTCACCGGGCCGATGATCGCCAGCGCCAGCACGCCAGTAATAACGATGGTGGTGATGGGCACCACCAGCAATTGAATGGCATTGGGCACCCGTGCGCGCAGCCATTTCTCGATCACGCTCATCACGTACGCAGCCAGCAGGATCGGCAGGATTTGCCCCTGATAGCCGACCTTCTCGATCTGGAACACACCCAGAATGTTGAAGTACGGCAGGCTTTGACCGTCCAGCCCGGCCACGGCCTTGCCGTAGTTCCAGGCGTTGAGCAGGTCGGGGTGTACCAGCATCAGGCCGAGCACGATGCCGAGGATTTCACTGCCGCCAAAGCGCTTGGCCGCCGACCAGCCCACCAACGCGGGCAAGAACACGAACGAGGTGTTGGCCATCAGGTTGATCAGGCTCCACACCCCGTCCAGCGACGGGTAGGCATCGAGCAGGGTTTTGTCGGCTATGAACATGCCTTTGGCGCCGAGCAGGTTGTTCACCCCCATCAGCAGGCCGGCAATGATCAGCGCGGGCAGAATTGGCATGAACACATCAGAGAACACCCGCACCAGACGCTGCATGGCGTTGGCCTTGTCGGCGCCCTTTTGCTTGACGTCGGCAATGGTCGACGCGGCGAGCCCAGTTTGCTCGCGCAAGGCGGCATAGACCTTCTCGACGTCGCCGGGGCCGATGACCACTTGGTACAGGCCACCGGTAAAGAAAGAGCCTTTGACCAGGTCAATCTGATTGAGGGTTGCGCTATCGACCAGGCCGGGGTCTTTCAGCGCGAGGCGCAGGCGGGTGACGCAGTGCGCGGCTTGCTCCAGGTTGTCGACACCCCCCAGGCATTGCAGCAACTCACCGGCAATCTTCGAATAATCGTGGCTCATGCGTTGTCTTCCGCTTGAAATTTTTATTATGGAGCGTCGTTTTGGCAGCACGCCGAAGCGAAAAATACTCGTCTGTACGAGTTAAAGCAACAACTGGTACAGACGAGTTTGAAAAATAACCCGTGGGCTCTGCTTTACTGTGCAGTAGTTGGCAATCAGCACCATCAGCCACCTCTGAAGAATGCGCCTGAATGTTCCTAAAACAGAGCCTCAACCGCAGAGCTTGCGCTGCTCCCCCCCTGCCCTTAAGGTTCGGGCCTTGAACACCTTCGGCATAGAGCCATCGTTATGACTAAATACAGCCAGATCTACACCGATCTGCTTGCAAACATCACCACTGAGCGCCTGGCGCGCGGTGCGCGCTTGCCGTCCGAAACAGAATTGATGACCCGCTACGATGCCAGCCGCGGCACTGTGCGCAAGGCAATCGAGCAGCTTCAGGAACGCGGTTTTGCGCAGAAGATCCATGGCAAAGGGACGTTTGTGTTGTCTTCCAGCCCCATTGAGTTCCAGCTGGGCGGTATCGTCAGCTTCCAGGAAACCTACCCGAGCCTGGGCAATGACGTCAGCACTGAAGTGGTTGAGTTTGAGCACTTCCCGCTGGAGGGCGCGCTGACAGACAAGATCGACGCCGAGCCAGGCAGCCTGATCACTCGCGTCAAACGCGTGCGGCGCATTGATGGCAAGCGGGTGATTCTGGACATCAACTGCTTCGTCAGCGAGTTGATTCCGGGGCTGACGCCAGAGATAGCGCAGCACTCGATCTACGCGTATATCGAGCAAACCCTGAACCTGCAGATCAGCTTTGCCCAGCGCACCATCGAAGCGGTGCCGCGCAGCAAGGATGATCAACTGCACCTGGATCTGGATGGGCAAAGCCACGTGATTGTGGTGAGCAACCAGACGTTCCTGCAGGACGGCCGGCAGTTTGAGTACACCGAGTCGCGGCATACGTTGGACAAGTTTTACTTTTCGGACATTGCCCGGCGCTAAACGCGCGGTAGGAGCGAGCTTGCCTCGCGATCTTTTGACCTTTTAAAAGATCGCGAGGCAAGCT
>NZ_JBEOPQ010000107.1:0-8533 GCF_040310285.1 Pseudomonas sp. HY2-MNA-CIBAN-0224
AGCTTGCCTCGCGATCTTTTGATCTTTTTAAAAGATCGCGAGGCAAGCTCGCTCCTACAGATTGTGTGTATGACTTAAACCAGGTCCGCGTCGATCACCAGCACCAACTTGCCCGACACCTGATTGCTGGCCAATTCGGCAAACGCCGCCTGGGCCTCTTCAATCGGGAAGGTTTTGGCCAACTGCGGGCTCAAACGGCCTTCGGCAAACAACGGCCACACTTGTTGATTGAGATCACTCAGCAAATCCGCCTTGAATTGGTCGCCGCGGCTGCGCAATGTCGAACCCAGCAACTGGATGCGCTTGCCCAACACCAAGGCCAGATCCAGCTCGGCCTTGCGCCCACCCATCAAGCCAATCAACACCCAGCGCCCGTCCAGTGCCAACAACTTGAGGTTGGACTCCACATAGTTGGCACCCACCGGGTCGAGTACCACGTCAAACGGCCCCAGCGCCTTGAGGCTGTCCAGCCCTTCGGTGCGCACTGCGCCGCCCTGGGCACCCAGGGCCTCACAATAGGCCAGACGCTCTGCCGAACCGACCGTCACCCAGCACGGGCTGCCAAAGGCTTTGCACAGCTGAATAGCGGCTGAACCAACTCCACTTGCTCCGGCATGCAGCAACACTTTTTCGCCCGGCTTCAGGGCCGCCAATTGGAACAGATTAAGCCATGCAGTGCTGTACACCTCGGGCAAGGCAGCCGCCTCAATCAGCGACAACCCTTCGGGCACCGGCAAGGCATGGCGCCCATCAACCACAACCTCTTGCGCCATGCCACCGCCCGCCAACAGCGCGCACACGCGGTCTCCGACTTGCCAGGAAGACCCTGGCCCGACCTCGCTGACCACGCCCGAGCACTCCAGCCCCAGCATCTGGCTGGCGCCAGGCGGTGGCGGATACAACCCCTGGCTTTGCAAAAGATCGGCGCGATTAAGGCCCGCTGCCGCCACACGAATTCGGATTTGTCCTACATCACAACGTGGGCTTGGTTCTTCAACCCACTTCACTTGTCCCTCAACGCCTTGCAATGCTTTCACAGTGCCTCCATAGTGAGTCTGGACTGAGCCCGGTGCTGCTGCATCGGGCTTCTTGCATTATGCGGCCGGTTCTTACGGAACCGGCGACTTCAAAGACGGCCTAATATGCGTTATCAATTGCCCCCGCGTCGACTCAGCATGAAGCATTTATTCCCTAGCACCGCTCTCGCACTCTTCATTGGCTTAGGCGTTTTGCCGTTTTCGGCCACTACGTTCGCCGCTAACAGTTGGGATAACCTTCAGCCCGATCGTGATGAGGTAATTGCCAGCCTTAACGTTGTTGAGCTGCTCAAACGCCATCATTACAGCAAGCCGCCACTGGATGACGCACGTTCCGCGATCATCTATGACAGCTACCTGAAGCTGCTCGATCCTTCGCGCAGTTACTTTCTGGCCAGTGATATCGCCGAATTCGACAAATGGAAATTCCAGTTTGACGATTTCCTAAAGAGCGGCGATCTCAATCCCGGCTTCACCATCTACAAGCGCTACCTGGATCGCGTCAAGTCGCGCCTGGATTTCGCCCTGAGCGAACTGAACAAAGGCGTGGACTCGTTCGACTTCACCACCAAAGAGACCCTGCAGATCGACCGCAAGGACGCTCCGTGGCTCAAGACCGAAGCCGAACTCAACGATCTGTGGCGCAAACGTCTCAAGGACGAAGTCCTGCGTCTGAAAATCGCTGGCAAAGAGCCGTCGAAAATTCAGGAACTGCTGACCAAGCGCTACAAGAACCAGTTGAGCCGTCTTGATCAGACTCGCAGCGAAGACATCTTCCAGGCGTACATCAACACCTTCGCCATGTCTTACGACCCGCACACCAACTATCTGTCGCCAGATAACGCGGAAAACTTCGACATCAACATGAGCCTGTCGCTGGAAGGCATCGGCGCCGTGTTGCAGAGCGATAACGACCAGGTGAAGATCGTGCGCCTGGTGCCGGCGGGCCCCGCTGACAAGACCAAGCAAGTTGCTCCGGCTGACAAGATCATCGGCGTTGCCCAGGGCGACAAAGAGATGGTCGACGTGATCGGCTGGCGCCTGGACGAAGTGGTCAAGTTGATCCGTGGCCCTAAAGGCTCTGTGGTGCGCCTGGAAGTGATTCCGGCGAGCAATGCGCCTAACGACCAGACCAGCAAGATTGTCTCCATCACCCGTGAAGCGGTGAAGCTTGAAGAGCAGGCGGCGAAAAAGTCGATCCTCAACCTCAAGCAGGATGGCAAAGACTACAAACTGGGCGTGATTGAGATCCCGGCGTTCTACCTGGACTTCAAGGCCTACCGTGCCGGTGACCCGAACTACAAGAGCACGACCCGCGACGTTAAAAAGCTGCTGACCGAGTTGCAGAATGAAAAAGTCGATGGCGTGATTATCGACCTGCGCAACAACGGTGGCGGTTCGTTGCAGGAAGCGACCGAGCTGACCAGCCTGTTTATCGACAAGGGCCCGACGGTTCTGGTGCGCAACGCTGACGGTAAAGTCGACGTGCTTGAAGACGAAAACCCGGGGGCGTTCTACAAAGGCCCGATGGCGCTGCTGGTCAATCGCTTGTCGGCATCGGCGTCGGAGATTTTTGCCGGGGCCATGCAGGATTACCACCGCGCGCTGATTATCGGCGGCCAAACGTTCGGCAAGGGCACGGTGCAAACCATTCAGCCGCTGAACCACGGCGAACTGAAACTGACACTGGCCAAGTTCTACCGGGTTTCCGGGCAGAGCACCCAGCATCAGGGCGTACTGCCTGACGTCGCCTTCCCGTCGATTATCGACACCAAGGAAATCGGTGAAAGTGCACTGCCTGAGGCCATGCCGTGGGACACCATCCGCCCTGCGATCAAGCCTGCAGCTGACCCGTTCAAGCCGTTCATTGCGCAACTGAAAGCGGATCACGATGCGCGTGTGGCTAAAGATGCCGAGTTCATCTTTATCCGCGACAAGCTGGCCCTGGCCGACAAACTGATGGCCGAGAAAACCGTGAGCCTGAACGAGGCCGACCGTCGCGCACAACACGCCGATATCGATGCCCAGCAGTTGGTGATGGAAAACGCCCGCCGCAAGGCCAAAGGCGAAGCACCGCTCAAGGAAATGAAGAAAGAAGACGAAGACGCCTTGCCGGTGGAGCCTGAAAAGACCAAGCCAGAAGACGACGCTTATCTGAGTGAAACCGGGCGCGTCCTGCTGGACTACCTCAAGCTCAACCCACAGGCAGCGAAGAAGTAACCTTCACGTGTCTCGCGATCTTTTGCACGTTTAAAAGATTGCGAGGCAAGCTCGCTCCTACGGGGTTTTGGTGTAAAAAAGGGCGGGCCGCATCATGCGGCCCGCCCTTTTTGTCTTTACGCTTCTTCGTGTTCGTAACTGTGTTCAAACACCCGAACCACTTCCGAGGCGTGCCAGGAGGCTGCCGCGACGCCATCCGGCGGCCCGGCAAAACGCCCAAGGCGCCCCACGCATTCAAAAAAACCGGTGCGGGGCAGACGGCTCGCCCCTTGGCTAATCACCAGCGAACTGCGTAGCGGCTGCTCGGCCTTCACATCCATCGCCGCCAGATGCTCCAGCGCGGAGGTGAGGGTCAACATG
The DNA here is from genome assembly GCF_040310285.1 of Pseudomonas sp. HY2-MNA-CIBAN-0224. Taxonomy (NCBI): domain Bacteria; kingdom Pseudomonadati; phylum Pseudomonadota; class Gammaproteobacteria; order Pseudomonadales; family Pseudomonadaceae; genus Pseudomonas; species Pseudomonas sp. HY2-MNA-CIBAN-0224. Next base: position 3,618 of record NZ_JBEOPQ010000107.1, read on the forward strand.
GCCGGGCTGGGCAACTGCAAACGCTCCAGCAATGCCCGGTATGTCACTAAATGGCGCTGTCGACGCGCCTGATCAAGCTCAGCCAGTAACCCATCCCAGTGTTGACGACTGATGCGCACGTTCATGAGGCTTCCCTCCAGCCCGCAACGCCCAGCTCCCAAGCCAGGCTGCGGCGAATGGCAAGATCCGGCAGACGTTCACCGGTTTCGATCATTCCCAGGTACGACGGGCTAATGCCTACCGTGCGTGCCAGCACCTCCAGGGCCAAACCCTTGCCCTCGCGCAGACCACGCAGTTGATCGAGCCCTGGCAGCGCCTGTACAGGCTCAGGCGGCTGTCGTTCAGTATCAGGGATGAGTGCTGACGCTACCGGAGCATCGATACCCGCAGCCTTGAGTAGCGCCAGGTAGCTCTGCCACGAAAGAACCGCATATTCGGGTTCTCCATTGCGCTTGATGATTTGAAGATCCATTGCTAACCCCGTCAGATTTTTAGACAGATCAAGTCGGAATTTTCCTTAGAAGCTTAATCCTAACAGCCGCTGAGGTCTCTGGGGTTTTTGATCTTCTTGCTCGTGTTCACCTTCGCCGCAGGAATAAACCCGATAAACGCGAAATGTTATCCACACAAATTGTGGATAACCTTGTGAACAGAGCAGATTTTTCGCTCTGAAAGCCACGTTCTATAAGGGCTGCGCTTAGATCGGGCATTTTTTACACACATAAAAAAACCCATAAATTCATTGACTTGCTGGTCAGCAACTACTAGCCACCAGAACAGATGCGACAAATAACCGCTGGTCGGGGGGGGGGATAAACAGCCGGGCCAGGCCCAGATACGACAACGCCCCGTCAGGACGGGGCGTTGTTTGAAAACAGAGGCTGCTTACTTGGCAGCATCGGCCTCTGGTTTGGCAGGGTCTTTGATGCCCAGCAGTTCCAGGTCGAATACCAGCACCGAGTTGGCCGGAATCGCCGGGCTCGGGCTTTGTGCGCCGTAAGCCAGTTCGCTAGGGATGTACAGCTTGTACTTCTCACCCACATGCATCAGTTGCAGGCCTTCAACCCAACCCGGGATCACGCCGCTGACTGGCAGGTCAATCGGGCTACCGCGCTCGATCGAGCTGTCGAAAACCTTGCCGTCAATCAGCTTGCCTTCGTAGTGAACGGTCACGACGTCAGTTGGCTTGGGCTGTGGGCCATCGGCCTTTTTGATGACTTCGTACTGCAGGCCAGAAGCGGTGGTGACAACACCCGCTTTCTTGCCGTTTTCTTCGAGGAATTTTTTACCGGCGGCAGAGGCTTCGTCGCTCATCTTGGCCAGACGCTCTTCAGCGCGTTTTTGCAGGGCGGCGAACGCTTCGATCAGTTCGTCATCCTTAAGCTTTTGCTCTTTCTTGCCGACGGCATCTTCGATGCCCAAGGCTACGGCTTTGGAATCCAGATCATCCATGCCTTCTTGAGCCAGGCTTTTACCCATGTTCAGGCCAATGCCATAAGAGGCTTTTTGTGCCGGGGTTTTCAGCTCTACGCTGGTCTGCGAGTCGCAACCCGCCAGTACCAGGCTTACCAGAGCCACAGCTGCCGCCAACCGATGCTGTTTCATGCTATTTCCTTGTTCATGCGCCAAATGGGCAATCGAATAAAGCCGCGAGCTTATCAGGCGGCCGCAACCAATGGCTACCGGCATGAGAGAGGCAATTCGCGGATAAGTTCACGTCTAAATCACAATTCATAATTACCGCAACTTTTGCTAACACTTCAAGCACGCTGTCAAACCTGTCCCTCCCCTCCCCGATCAAACCGATAGCCACTTGATGCTAGCCGCTCGCTCAGGCATAAGACTGAAAAAATTCCTACAAGGAGCGTTATTTTGCGATTGTTTTACCGTGTGCTGTCAGGGCTTGGCGTGGCCTTGTTGCTAGGGCTGTGTGTGGTTGTCTACTTCATCGCCAACCCAAAACTGCCTGCTTACACCGCGCCGCAGCACGTGCACTACCAAGACCAATGGAGCGAGGCGGATCGGCAACTTTATTACTACACGCCCCAAGGCACCCAAGTGAAAGGCCTGCATTACGATTGGTTCAGTGCCCTTGAGCTGCCCTTCTCGACACAACGCTTCGCTGCGCCTGAGTATTTGGCGCGGTTTGGCTTTTTGGTCGACCCGCAACAGCAAGCCAACGCCGCCAACCCGGCCAACTTGCCTGTTGGCTTCACCCGCCATCAGAACCCCGGCAGCCCCGTTGAGTACCTGGACATCACCTGTGCGGCCTGCCACACCGGCGAGCTGCGTTACAAAGGCCAGGCGCTGCGCATTGACGGTGGCCCGGCGCAACACGTGCTGCCTTCCAGCGTACCGACCCTGCGCGGCGGCAGCTTTGGCCAGGCGCTGGTCGCCAGCCTGGCAGCCACTTATTACAACCCCTGGAAGTTTGAGCGCTTTGCCCGCACGGTGCTGGGCGACAACTATGACGCCGGGCACAAGCAACTGCGCAAGGACTTCAAGGCCTCGCTGGACACCTTTCTGGCCGTTGCCTGGAACGACACCCATCGCGGTCTTTACCCGACGCTCGAAGGCCCGGGGCGCACCGATGCCTTTGGCCGGATAGCCAATGCCAGCTTCGGCGACGCGATCTCGCCCGACAACTATCGAGTGGCCAATGCACCGGTAGACTACCCGCACCTGTGGGACATGTGGACGTTCGACTGGGTGCAATGGAATGGATCGGCCCAACAGCCCATGGCACGCAATATCGGTGAAGCCTTGGGCGTCGGCGCAACCCTGAACTTCTTCGACAGCCACGGTCAGCCGTTGCAAGGCGACCAGCGCTACCCGTCCAGCGTGCGGGTCAACGACTTGCACCTGATTGAAGAAACCCTGCAACGACTCAAGCCACCCGTTTGGCCCGAAGACCTGTTCGGCAAAATCGACCGCCCGCTGGCCGCCAAAGGCCGCCGTCTTTTTACCGAGAATTGCGCGGGTTGCCACGTGCCGGCTGTGGTTGAAGAAAACGGCCGTCTGGTCAAGCAACTTAAAATGCTGCCGGTCGAGGTGATCGGTACCGATCCTAATACCGCCACCAACATCGCAGACAATCGCTATGACCTCAGCGCCCTGCAGTGGGACCCGGCCGAGCTGGCCAGCATGAACGTCAACCTCCTCCCCAAGAGCGAGCAGCCGCTGGACATGCATCAGTTGTCCGTCGCCAAGGGCCTGGCGTATGTCACCGCCTTTGTTGAAAAGCGCGCCTACCAGAACGCCGCTGTCAGCCCGCAAGAGCAAGCACGCCTCAACGGCTTTGGCCTGCCGATTGGCGTACTGGAGTTGCGCGCCTACAAGGCTCGCCCGCTGGATGGCATCTGGGCCACTGCGCCCTACCTGCACAACGGTTCTGTGCCGACGGTGTATCAATTGCTTTCGCCGCAGTCAGAACGTGCGCAAACCTTCTACCGCGGCAATTTTGAGTACGACCCGCGCCATTTGGGCTACCGCACAGACGCCTTTGATGGCGGCTTTGTGCTGGATACCCGCATCAGTGGCAACCACAACAGCGGTCACGAATTCCGGGCCGGGCCACAGGGCAATGGCGTGATTGGTCGCCTGCTGCAACCTGAAGAGCGCTGGGCCTTGATCGAGTACCTGAAAGTGCTCGGCGGCCCGCTCGAACAACAGTTGCCCAACGAATAACGATTAAAAGGATGTTTGCATGCTGACCACTTTATGGCTTCGACTCGGCACCTGGCTGGGCAAGCTATTGCTCGCCCTGATCGTGCTGGGGCTGTTGGGCTGGGCGCTGACAACAGGCTGGTATGCCTGGAAGTACCGCGGTCCCGTATCAGCCCAGGAGCAGATCCCGGCCGGTGAAGCCGCGATGACTCAAGACACGATCCAGACGGCGATTAAAATCGTCGACCAGCATCGCGAGAATACGCGCTACCTGCGCGATGCCCACGCCAAGGCGCACGGCTGCGTCAAAGCCGAGGTCAAGGTGCTCGATGATCTCGACCCGGCCTTGCGCCAAGGCGTGTTTGCGGCGCCGGGCAAAACCTGGCAAGCCGTGATGCGCCTGTCCAACGGTAATGCCTACCCGCAATTTGACAGCATCCGCGACGCGCGCGGCATGGCGATCAAGTTGCAGGACGTGCCGGGCACGCAGCTGTTGCCCAGCCAGCAAGGGCGTGGTGAACAGGATTTTGTGATGTTCAACCACCCCAACTTCTTTGTCAGCGATGTGGCGGAGTATCGTCAGAACATCGCGGCCCAGGCCGACGGCAAAAAAGTGCTGGCGTTTTTTCCGTCCTGGGACCCGCGCAGCTGGCAAGTGCGGCACTTGTTTATTGCCTTGGCCACCTTGGCCCCCGCACCCGCCAGCCCGACACAAACCACCTACTACTCGGTGTCGCCTTACAAGTTCGGGACGGCCAATGCCAAATTCAGAGTGGCGCCGGACGCAGACAACTGCCCGGCGTACAGCCTGCCCAAACAGAATCAGGACCTGCCGAACTTCTTGCGCAGCGCGTTGACTCAGCAACTCAGCACAGATCGCACGCCGGCCTGTTTTGTGTTGCAGATTCAGCGTCAGGATGCCAACCGCTACATGCCGATTGAAGACACCAGTGTTGAATGGAAGGAGTCTGATGCGCCATTCGAAACCGTGGCGCGCATCACCGTAGAGCCGCAAGACTTCGACACCCCGAGCCAGAATCTGGCATGTGACAACCTGTCATTCAGCCCATGGCACGGCATTGAACAACACCGGCCGATTGGCGGTATCAATCGCCTGCGCAAAGCCGTGTATGACTCGGTCAGCGAGTATCGCCACAGCCGTAACGCCGAGCAATAACGCGTCCCGCCACACACTGTAGGAGCGAGCTTGCTCGCGATCTTTTAAAGATCAAAAGATCGCGAGCAAGCTC
>NZ_JBEOPQ010000108.1:0-8492 GCF_040310285.1 Pseudomonas sp. HY2-MNA-CIBAN-0224
ACTCTGCCCCCGCGCGCGCTCTTCAACTCTAGACCCAGTTTGCTGCGCGACAGCGCGGCGTCGAAGACGGGGCGGCCCCTCCTACAGGGTATCAGGGGGTTTTGTCCTACAAAAAACGCTCTGACGATTGTATGAATCGTCCATCGACTCTAGAGTCTGGGTTGCCCTGCTGGCGTTTACGTAAACGTTATGTTCTGCACGGCCTAAAAAGGATGCCTGGCCACGCCCGTGTTCAGGCGCGCTATAACAAAAAAGGGCTTCTCATGACTCATTCATCTTCGCCTCACCCCGAGCGCATTGATCAGCATCTGGATTCGGCTTATCGCAGAACGGCCTGGCGTGTCATGCCGCTGTTGATGGTGTGTTTTCTGGTCGCGTACCTGGACCGGGTCAACGTCGGCTTTGCCAAGTTGCAAATGCTCGATGACCTTAAATTCAGTGAAGCGGTGTACGGCCTGGGCGCCGGGATTTTCTTCATCGGTTACCTGATGTTTGAAGTCCCTAGCAACATCGCCCTGCACCGTTACGGCGCGCGCCGCTGGATCGCACGGATCATGGTCACCTGGGGGTTGCTCTCGGCAGCAATGATGTTTGTACAAACACCGTGGAGCTTTTACACCCTGCGTTTTTTGATCGGCGTGGCTGAAGCCGGGTTCTTCCCGGGGATTATTTTTTACCTCACCACCTGGTTTCCAGGCCATCGCCGGGGCGTAATGGTGGCGTTGTTTATCTCGGCCTTGCCGATTTCCAACATGCTGGGCTCACTGATTTCCGGTTTCATCATGCAGTACATGCATGGCGTGGCGGGTTACGCAGGCTGGCAATGGCTGTTTGTGATCGAAGGCTTGCCGGCGGTGGCGCTGGGCATGGCGGTGTTTTACCTGTTGCATGACCGCATCGCCGATGCCAAGTGGCTGACGGCCGAGGAAAAACAAGGCATGCAGGCCGCCATCGAGCGCGACAACCAAGGCAAGCAAGGGCACTCGATACGCGAAGGGCTGCTCAACCCGAAAATATGGCTGCTGGGCGGCGTGTATTTTTGCCTGGTCATGGGCCAGTACATCATCAGCTTCTGGATGCCGACCATTATCCGCAACAGCGGCATCGAGCAACCGTGGGTGATCGGCATGCTCTCGGCGATTCCGTTCACCGCAGCGGCGGTGGTCATGGTGCTGGTGGGGCGCAGCTCAGACCGCCATCGTGAATACCGCTGGCACTTGGCAATCTGCGCCACCCTGGGCGCCGCCGGGGTGCTGTTTGGCACACTGTTCGGCGGCAATCTGCTGCTCGGCATGATCGGTTTGACCATTGGCACCGCGGCCATGGTCAGCAGCCTGCCGGTGTTCTGGAGCATGCCCACCGCAGTGGTCGGCGGGGCTGCCGCAGCGGCAGGTATCGCGCTGATCAACTCCATGGGTAACGTCGCAGGCTTCTTTGCCACCATCGTGGTCGGCTGGATCACCCAAGTCACCGGCAGCACCCAAGCCTCGATGTACATGATGGCGGCGGTGCTGGTGCTGGGCGGCGTATTGGGCCTCTGTGTGCCCAAGGTCAAAGCCGGTATCAGCGGGCTGGCCCCGGCCAACCCGGTGCCACAACAACCCTGACCGCTCAGGCGGGCCCGGCGGTCAGCACATGGCTGCCGGGCCATTGATCCTGCAGGCACATGTCGCTCACCACCTGACGTATCAGATCGGCCACAGCCTGCCGCGCCGGGGTCGATGGCATGCGCGTCGACACGCACAACCCTACACGCCGATACAGCCCGGGGCAGGCTATGCGTCGCGCAATCAGACGCCCCTCGTCGACTTCGCGACGGGCCAGGTTGAGCGGCATGATCGTCGGCCCAATCCCCGCCTCCACCGCGCTTTTAAGAATGTGAACCGAGTTGACCTCAAGGGCCACCGACTCAACGAACGCACCCTGTTTGGCCAGCGCAGCCTCAACCAGCGCCCGCGTGCAATGCCCGTGGGCCAGGCCCGGCCACACCAGCGGGCGCGCCAGTGCCTGCTCAAGTGTGAGGGCGCCGGAGCCCGGAGGTTGTGGGTCGGTCGCCGCGCTGAGCCAGTAAAAGTCCTCTTGCAGCAGCGGGCTGAAGGCGATTTCGGCAGGCAAGCCGACATCGGTAAACAACGCCAGGTCAATGCGCCCGTACAGCAGTTGCTCAAACAGATTGCCGGTCAGTTCTTCATTGAGGTTCAGGCTGATATGCGGATAACGCGCCGCCACCGCACGCAGCAATGGCAAGGCCAGCGGGCTGGCGACGCTCTGCGGCAAGGCCACCACCACCGAACCGCTGAGGGTTTGCGCCGAGTCAAGGACCGCCACGCGGGCGTCCTGCAGATGCTTGAGAATGCCTTGGGCGTACTCGTAGAAGACTTTGCCCGGATCTGTCGCGCTGACGCCGTTGCGGCTGCGGTGCAACAGCTGCACCCCGAGTTCTTTTTCGAGTTCCAGGACCTGTTTACTCAGGGCCGATTGGGCCACAAAGACTTCGCGGGCAGCCCCCGAGAGGCTGCCGCAGTCAATAATCGCCACAAAATATTTGAGCTGTCGAATTTCCATGCAGGCGATTCTACAGCCCTTGAGGCGCCCAGGCGTCAGCCAAAAATCTTGCCGGGGTTCATCAAGCCTTTGGGGTCTAGCGCGTGCTTGATTGAACGCATGACATCCACCGCATTCTGGCCATGCTCAACCGCCATGTAGTCCCGCTTGGTCAAGCCAATGCCGTGCTCGCCGGTGCAACTGCCTTCGTAGGCAATCGCCCGCTCGGCCAGGCGGTGCGCCACCGCTTCAGCGCGGGCCACTTCGTCGGCATTGTCGGGATCTACGAGGATCAGGGCGTGGAAATTGCCGTCGCCAACATGGCCAAAAATCGGCGCCAGCAGGCCATTTTCTTCAAGGTCTGCGGCGGTCGCTTCAATGCACTCGGCCAGGCGCGAAATCGGCACCACCGAGTCGGTGGTCAAGGATCGGCAGCCAGGACGCAACGCCACCGAAGCAAAGTAGGCATCGTGCCGCGCTTGCCACAGCCGGGTGCGGTCTTCAGGGTTGACCGCCCATTCAAAGTCCTGGCCGCCGTGTTCATCAGCCACCAGGCGCACGGTTTCAATCTGCTCTTTAACCCCGGACTCCGAGCCATGCAATTCAAAGAACAAGGACGGCGCTTCACGCAGTGAGGTCTTGCTGTAAGCGTTGATCGCCCGTACGGTCAGCGCATCGATCAGCTCGATGCGGGCAATCGGCACACCCAACTGAATGGTCTGGATCACCGCCTGCACGGCTTGATCCACAGAAGGGAACGTGCAAATGGCCGCCGACACGGCTTCAGGCAAAGGATGTAACTTAACCGTCAACTCGGCGAAGGTCGCCAACGTACCCCCCGAACCCACCAGCAAGTGCGTCAGGTCATACCCGGCAGAAGACTTGCGGGCCCGGCCGCCGGTCTGGATTACTCGACCGTCCGCCAGCACTGCGGTCATGCCCAACACGTTCTCGCGCATGGTGCCGTAACGCACAGCGTTGGTGCCTGACGCCCGGGTCGAGGCCATACCGCCCAGCGACGCATCGGCCCCCGGATCAATCGGAAAAAACAGGCCGGTGCCGTGTAAAGCGGCGTTCAATTGTTTGCGCGTTACACCCGGCTGCACCGTCACGTCCATGTCGTCCGGGCGGATCTGGATAATCTGGTTCATACCCGACACATCGATGCACACCCCGCCCTGCACCGCTTGCAGCCAACCCTCAAGTGAGGTGCCGCTGCCGTAAGGAATCATCGGCACATCGTGGGCATGGCACAGGCTCGAGACGCTGATGATTTCTTCAAGGCTCTCGACAAACGCAACCGCATCCGGCGGGACCGGGCCCAACGACGAAATATCGCTGCCGTGGTGCTCGCGCACACTGGCCGACGTCGACAGCCGCGTGCCCAAGAGTTGCCCCAATGCGAGCAATAAAGACTCGGGCAAGGACTTGCGGTTCAGCAGCGTTGGAATTGCGTTCATCAGGCCATCCTCGATTATTTTTTTGGCATCACGCGAGCATCTTAAACGCAGCAGGCGCCCTCCCCGCCATTCCAAATACAGAGGGTACTATCTACTTAAAGCATGGCACATGGTCAATCGCGCCAGCCTGAACTACGCTGCTGCCCGATCCTTCGCCGTCGTGGGGCTCTCTATGCAATTGGGTAAAAAGATCTCCAACCTGGAACAGCTGACCTACCGGTACTACCGCTGGATCCACGCCCTGCGCATCAGCCTGGCGTTTCTCATCACCTACACCGTCATCCGTTATTTCAGGCTCGATGGCGCCGTGTGGATCCTCATCACCCTGCTGATCGTAATGGGGCCGCAGCCGTATTGGGGCAACGTGTTCTCAAGGGCGCTGCAACGTACTGGCGGGACGGTGATCGGCGCGGTGTCCGGGCTGATCGCGCTGTTTCTGGAGATTTATTCATTCCCGGCAATGCTGCTGTGGTGCGCTGTGGTGATGTTTGTGGCCGGCTACCTGACCCTCGGCAAGCACCCGTATATGGCCTTGCTAATCGGCTCAACCCTGGCCGTGGTCAGTTGCTCACCGCCCAATGACATGGAGTCTGCCCTTCTGCGCAGCCTGTATGTGTTAACCGGCTCCGTGCTGGCGATGCTCTATTCGAGCATCTACCCGCAGCGCGCCTACACCGATTGGCGCATCACCTTCAGCCAGAGTCTGGGCAAACTCAAGCACCTGTACGAAACCTGCTTTTCACAGAAAACCCTTGAGCGGCCGCAACTGGAAGAACAGCTAAAGGATGAGCTCGACACCATCCTCAAACTGCGCAACTACATCGTCCCGGCCAGCAGTGAAAGCAAGCTGAAACCGGCGGTTTCGCATGGGCTGCAAACGCTGCACCGGAATTTACTGTCGACGCTGACGCTGATGATCGATGCCTATTGGTCGTCTGCCCAAAGTCACACGCTGATTGAAGATGAGCCGGTGTTGCGTGAGGTTCGGCAGTTGATCCCCCACGCCTTGCAGTCACTGCAAAACACCTTGTGCATGGGCATTGGCAACAACGACATCAGCGACCAGTTGCGGCAGACCACCCGTGACCTCAAGGACCTGGCCCTGCAAGTCGCCAACAGCAAAAATGTCGAAACCCCGTTCTATGCCTATGTCTGGCTGAGCCTGCAAATGCTCCAGCAGTTGACCGAACTGAATGATCAATTGCATGCCGCGCTCTACCGAAAACACGCAGCTGTTCAGCAAGGTTGAGCGCAAAAAACTAAAGACAATTCCTACTTATTCGGTAGGAATTAACCTACTTAAAATAAAGATTTTTTACCGTCTTGTGATTTTTTATAACAACGCGAATTCACGATGAACGCTAATAAAAAGGCATGGATAAATAACTAACTGATTGTTTTAAATAAAAAAATTTAAAAGCAAAAACACTCCCTGCCAACACGTTCTGGCAACCCCTGCGCCCAAATAATTGCTCGTGCGCTCACCCCTCAAAAAATATGGTCTAGGCTCAGATCGCCCCCACCGCAATGGATTTGAACGGTCGAGCCGATGAAACACACCTGCATCGGGTATTACGTGCCTGCGGCCCGTCAATCGGGGTGGGCAGCCCCCGTAAAACACTCATTTATTGTCACCACGCCTGAACGGCTCAGCCCGTTACCGGCCTCTTCGCGTGGGCGCAGGTTCAAGCCGTGCCCCACACGCCGAACACTCATTTTTACCGCACTGTAAACAGGAGGGCTTATGCAACTCACCCCCAGAGAGATCGACAAACTCATGGTGTACACCCTCTCGGACGTGGCGCTGCGCCGCAAGGCGCGCGGCTTGAAGCTGAACTACCCGGAGGCCGTTTCAATTATCACCGTCACGGCCCTGGAAGGCGCCCGGGACGGCAAGTCGGTTGAAGACGTCATGACAGAAGCCAGCAAAGTGCTGACCAAGGACGATGTGATGGAAGGCGTCAGCGAGCTGATTCCGAACGTTCAGGTTGAGGCGATTTTTACCGACGGCAGCCGTCTAGTGACCGTTCACGACCCGATCAAATAACGGCCTGGCTTGATCGCTCAACGCACACAACCCTGTTTTGAGGAGCCCGTCATGACCCGCAAAAAAACTGCCGAACCCGCCAGCCCGCACCAGGACACGCATCCTGAGCACAGCATCCCCAACGCCAAAGACCCCGGCGGCGTGCCCAAAAGCCAAGAAGACGATGTACCGCTGGGCGGCATTGTCTACGCCAGCACACCGATCACCTTCAACGAAGACCGCCCGGTGACCCAGATCAAAGTGCGCAACACCGGCGACCGCCCGATTCAGATCGGCTCGCATTACCACTTTTTTGAAGTGAACCGCGCACTGGAATTCGACCGGGCTGCCGCCTTTGGCAAACGTCTGAACATCACTTCGACCACGGCGATCCGCTTTGAGCCAGGCGATGAAATTGAAGTGTCACTGATCCCTTACGGTGGCAAACAGACCGTCTACGGCTTCAACAACCTGGTCGATGGCTGGGCGCCAGACAACACCATCGCCCTGCATGAGCGCGCGGAAAAACTGCAAGCCATACAACTTGCCACCGAGCTGGGTTTCAAGTTTTCCAAGACCGACCCGTAGCCCGCACAGCCCACTTGCACTCACCTTTTTTTGCACCTGCGCGGTGACGCCCTCAGCGCCAGCGCGGCATTAGCAAGGAGCCATCGATGCCCACCATTTCACGCAAAGAGTACGCAGGCCTGTTTGGCCCCACCACCGGCGACAAAATCCGCCTGGGCGATACCAACCTGTTCGTCGAAATCGAAAAGGACCTGCGCGGTTACGGCGAAGAATCGGTCTACGGAGGGGGGAAATCCCTGCGCGACGGCATGGGTCACAACAACCACCTGACCCGCGACAACGGCGTGCTGGACCTGGTGATCACCAACGTCACCATCATTGACCCGATTCAGGGCGTGATCAAAGCCGACGTCGGTATTCGTGACGGCAAGATTTGCGGCATCGGCAAAAGCGGCAACCCGGACGTGATGTCCGGCATCAGCACAGACATGGTGGTCGGCGTCAGCACCGATGCCATCTCGGGCGAGCACTTGATCCTGACCGCTGCCGGGATCGACACCCATATTCACCTGATCTCGCCGCAACAGGCCTACCACGGCCTGTCCAATGGCATTACCACCTTCTTTGGCGGCGGCATTGGCCCAACGGATGGCACCAACGGCACCACCGTAACCCCCGGCCCGTGGAACATCCGCAAGATGCTACGGGCCATTGAAGGCCTGCCGATCAACGTCGGTTTGCTGGGCAAAGGCAACTCTTATGCCCACGCCCCGCTGGCCGAACAAATCATTGCCGGGGTAGCGGGCCTCAAGGTCCATGAAGACTGGGGCGCTACCTCCAACGCCCTGCGCCACTCGCTGCGCATTGCCGATGAAATGGACGTGCAGGTCTCGGTCCACACCGACAGCCTGAACGAAGGCGGCTACGTCGAAGACACCATTGATGCCTTTGAAGGCCGCACCATTCACACCTTCCATACCGAAGGTGCAGGTGGCGGCCACGCACCGGACATTATCCGCGTGGCCAGCCAGCTCAACGTGCTGCCGAGTTCGACCAACCCGACCCTGCCCTATGGCGTCAACAGCCAGGCAGAGCTGTTCGACATGATCATGGTGTGCCACAACCTCAACCCCAACGTGCCCGCCGACGTGTCGTTCGCAGAAAGCCGGGTGCGCCCGGAAACAATCGCCGCCGAAAACGTGCTGCAGGACATGGGCGTGATCTCGATGTTTTCCAGCGACTCTCAGGCCATGGGCCGGGTCGGGGAAAACTGGCTGCGGGTGATGCAAACCGCCCACGCGATGAAAGCCTCTCGCGGCAAACTGCCGGAAGACAGCCCGGATAACGACAACTTCCGGGTGCTGCGCTACGTCGCGAAAATCACCATCAACCCGGCCATTGCCCAAGGTGTGAGCCATGTTCTGGGCTCGGTCGAAGTCGGCAAAATGGCCGATCTGGTGCTCTGGGACCCACGGTTCTTCGGGGCCAAGCCAAAAATGGTGATCAAGGGCGGGATGATCAACTGGGCCGCCATGGGCGACCCCAACGCCTCTCTGCCCACGCCGCAACCGGTGTACTACCGCCCCATGTTCGGCGCCTTCGGCAAAACCCTGCAGGACACTTGCGTGACCTTTGTGTCGCAAGCCGCGCTGGAGGACGGGGTCAAGGAAAAAGCCGGGCTGGACCGCCAGATCATGGCCATTCGCAACTGCCGCACCATCTCCAAAAAAGACCTGGTGCGTAACGATCAGACGCCAAAAATTGAAGTGAACCCGGAAACCTTCGAGGTCAAGGTCGACGGCGTACACGCCACGTGCAAACCCATCGACGTGGCCGCCATGAACCAGCGCTACTTCTTCGGCTAAGCCACCATCTGACTGTAGGAGCGAGCTTGCTCGCGATCTTTTAAAGATCAAAAGATCGCGAGCAAGCTC
>NZ_JBEOPQ010000109.1:0-8331 GCF_040310285.1 Pseudomonas sp. HY2-MNA-CIBAN-0224
GAGCTTGCCTCGCGATCTTTTGATCTTTAAAAGATCGCGAGGCAAGCTCGCTCCTACACGGGTTTTGGGTTATGGCCGGGCGCTGATCTGTTTTTGCAGGTTCTGGATCTGGCTTTGCAAGGTGGTGATGTTGCGCGTCACTTGCGCCCGGAACACATCAAACTCGGCGGTATTGGGGCCTTGGGAAGCCGCCGGGCGGTTTTCCAACTGGCTCTTGAGCACGATCATGTCCTGCTCCAGGCTTCGCACGCCATCGCTCGGGTTGCCCTGTTTTTTCAAAGCCGTCACGTCACCCGCCTGTTGCGCCACGGTCGCTTTCAACGCCGCCAGTTCGGTGCCCATGGTCTTGAGGTCGGTCTCAAGTTGGGTCTGGGAGGCTTTCTGGGCGTTGACCTGCAGTAGCATCGCGGCGTTGATTTGCTCAAAACGCTGATCCAGATCGCCCATCTGTCCCGCCACCAGGCCTTGCTGGTGCTTGGCCTGCTCAGCCAGTTGGTCTTCGAGCTGTTTGATCTGCAACTTCAGGGCTTCGCTGCCGTTGTTGATGCTTGATTCGCTGGCCACCACCTTGCCGGAAATGGCCTGTAAGCGCCCCGCCGCTTCTTCGCTGATCCGGGCAAAGCTTTCCTGGGTGGCAACCAGTTGCTGCTCCATCAAGGTGATCTGCTGGAAGCTCCACCAGGCCAGCCCGCCAAACGCCAGCAACACGGCCAGGATCAACGCCCACAAAGGCCCGGTACTCGGCCCCTTGACCTTGATCACCTGGGCATTGCGCGCATGGCCCGCGCCGCGCTCACGTGCGCCACCCATCGACGCCAGATCATCATGGTCGTCTGCATCTGCCCGCAGGGTCGGTACATTGTCGAAGTGGTCACGTGAGTCGTTACGCATGGAGAAACCTTATCTGGGTCCTGAAGAATGTCAGCGGTACGGCGATTCCTGGGCTTTCCACCAGCCGCAAAACTCGTCCAGCGCGGTCCACAGGCTGACTTTTGGGTCGTAGTCGAGGTAGTGGCGAGCCCGGCTGATGTCGAGGGTAAAGTCTTTGCTCATCTCCTGCACGCCCAAACGCGTGAGCGTCGGCGCCGGTTGCCCCGGCCACAGTTTGCAAGCCGCTTCGCTGAGCGCGCCGACACTATAAGCCATGCCGGGGCCCCGATAACGGGTCACGGGCGGCACGTGCATCTGGCGCATCACGTAATTGACCACATCCCAGTACGGTATCGGGGTGCCATTACTGATGTTGTAGGCCTTGCCCAAGGCCGATCCGCTCACCAGAACGCTGCTCATCAACGCATCGTTGAGGTTTTGCATGCTGGTGAAATCGACTTTGTTCAAACCATTACCAATGATTGCCAGGCGATTTTTGCGCTGCTGTGCCAACAAGCGCGTGAACAGGCTCATGTCTCCGGCCCCGGTGACAAAGCGCGGTCGCAGGGCAATCACTTCAAGGCCGAACTCCTGTGCGCCAAAGACTTTTTGCTCGGCCATGAACCTGGTTTCGGCATAAGGATGCTTGAACCGCCGCGGGACGTCTTCTTCGGTCAACCCCAGATGTGAATGGCCGTCAAAGTACAGCGCGGCCGATGACAGGTGTACCAGGCGTCGCACCCGTTGTTTCAAGCACGCTTCAACCACGTTCTCGGTGACCAGCACGTTGTCGCGGAAGAAGTCCTGATAGCGCCCCCAGGTGCCGACATGCCCTGCGCAGTGCACCACCACATCGACATCGACGCACAGGTCACGCACCAGCAAGCCATCGGTCAAATCACCCTGGATAAATTCAGCCCCGCGCCGCACCAGGTGTTCGACACCTTCGGCCCGACGCCCACTGACCCGCACGTCAAAGCCCTGCTCCAAGGCAAAACGCGCAAAGCGTCCGCCAATAAAGCCGCTTGCGCCGGTGACCAGAATCTTCATCAATTGCTCCAAATGCTGTAAGTCTTGTTGCCTGCTGTTTAAACGTCGGTTATCAGGCCAAAGGCACTAACCAGCGTGATGCTGAGCGGGTTAAATGGGCCGTCAGCGCTTCCAGCAGTTGTCCACCATTGCGCCAATGATGCCAGTACAGTGGCACGTCGATCGGTTTATCTGGCAAAAGCTCTACCAATGCCCCGCTGGCCAGTTGCTCGCGCACTTGCTGCTCGGGGATCAGCCCCCAGCCCAGCCCGGCCTCCGTCAAGCGGATAAAGCCTTCTGATGAGGGGCAGAGATGGTGCTCGAAACCGCCGTCCACGCCCAGTGCCGCCAAGTACCGATGTTGCAAAAAATCATCCGGGCCAAACACCAGCGCAGGCGTTTTAGGCAATTGCGCAGCCTTCACGCCTTGGGGAAAATGCCGCGCAATAAAGGCCGGGCTGGCCATCGCGCGATAACGCATGGCGCCCAGCAACACACTGCGCGCGCCTGCCACCGGGCGCTCACTGGCGCATAAACACGCGGCCACTTCACCGGCACGCATGCGTTTCAAGCCGACGGTCTGGTCTTCGACGACCAAATCCAGCAACAGCTGATTGTCAGCGCAGAAATCCCCCACCGCCTGGGCCCACCACGTGGCCAGGCTGTCGGCATTCAAAGCAATCCGCAGCCGCTCGGGCAAGCCCTCATCGTCCAGCGCCGGGACCACACGTTGCAGGTCACGCTCCAGCAAACGCACTTGTTGCACATGGTTGAGCAAGCGCCTGCCGATGTCTGTAGGACTCGGCGGCGTGGCACGCACCAGCACCGGCTGCCCGATGCGCGCTTCAAGCAGTTTGATGCGCTGGGAAATCGCCGATTGTGACAGCCCCAGCACCTGCGCCGCACGCTCAAAACCGGCCTGTTCTACCACGGCAGCCAACGCTGAGAGTAATTTATAGTCGAACATCAGTTTTCCTAATGGGCGATCAGCAATATTGGTTTTTCTTATACAACCAAGGCCCGGACAATAGCCAGCAGTAACCCCCTCTTGTGATGCAGTTCGGCGAGTATTTCTTATGTGGCAAAGCTACCTTAATGGCCTGTTGGTCGCGTTCGGCCTGATTATGGCCATCGGCACCCAAAACGCTTTCGTGCTTGCACAAAGCTTGCGCCGTGAACACCACCTGCCGGTCGCGGCTTTTTGTGTGATTTGTGACGCATTGCTGGTAGCAGCCGGGGTGTTCGGGCTGGCGACGATTCTGGCGCAAAGCCCGATTTTACTGGGTGTGGCGCGCTGGGGCGGCGCGTTGTTCTTGCTCTGGTACGGCACCCAGGCGCTGCGCCGGGCGTTCTCGGCCTCAAGCCTTGAGCAATCGGCCGGCCAGACCGCGCGCTCGCTCAGGGCGGTGATGCTCAGCGCACTGGCGGTCACCTTGCTCAACCCGCACGTTTACCTCGATACGGTGCTGCTGATTGGCTCGCTTGGCGCTCAGCAAAGCGTACCCGGCGCCTACGTGGTGGGCGCGGCCAGTGCGTCGCTGCTGTGGTTTTTCACCCTGGCCCTGGGCGCGGCATGGCTCGCACCATGGCTGGCCCGCCCCGGCACCTGGCGCCTGCTGGACCTGCTGGTGGCGGCGATGATGTACGCGGTGGCGGTTCAGTTGATTGTTGCCGGGTAATCCATGGGGTTAACGGGGGCCTGAAAAAACATCGAGTTTTTCAATCAATCTGGTTGAAACGTCTATTCCACACAGTTGTCGCGTGGTTATGCGCCAACCCCGGTGCTATGATCCAGCGCTTGCGCCGCAAAGAGTACAAACTCCCCGGCGCGTGTTTGGCCGCCCGTGATCGGCCTTGCGCTCATCGCAACTGACCTGATTAGGAGAATCAACATGGCTTTCGAATTGCCGCCGCTGCCGTACGCACATGATGCCTTGCAGCCGCACATCTCCAAGGAAACCCTGGAGTATCACCACGACAAGCACCACAACACCTATGTCGTGAACCTGAACAACCTGGTGCCAGGCACCGAGTTCGAAGGCAAAACCCTGGAAGAGATCGTTAAAACCTCTTCGGGCGGTATCTTCAACAACGCCGCTCAAGTGTGGAACCACACGTTCTACTGGAACTGCCTGTCGCCAAACGGCGGCGGCGAGCCTACCGGCGCGCTGGCTGATGCCATCAACGCTGCGTTCGGTTCGTTCGAGAAGTTCAAAGAAGAATTCAGCAAAACCTCCATCGGCACGTTCGGCTCCGGCTGGGGCTGGCTGGTGAAGAAGGCTGACGGTTCCCTGGCCCTGGCCAGCACCATCGGCGCCGGCAACCCGCTGACCAGCGGCGACACCCCGCTGCTGACCTGCGACGTTTGGGAACACGCTTACTACATCGACTACCGCAACGTACGTCCGAAGTATGTTGAGGCGTTCTGGAACATCGTTAACTGGAAGTTCGTTGCAGAGCAGTTCGAAGGCAAAACCTTCACTGCCTGAAACTGACTGAACGTTAAAAAAACCCGGCATTGCCGGGTTTTTTTTGGCCAAGGCAAAAGTGCGGGGCCAACGCGCTTCAGACTACTATCAACGGCAGGTTTATTTCATTCGCCGGCTCAAGTTAACTACGCCTTGAACCGACACATTGTCCAGCTCTCAAACCACTGGATAATGCCCTCGTCAAAATGAACGATTACCTGCAGCCATGACCACACGACTATCGGCAAGACACAAGGAATAACCCGTTGAAGCTGGAATTCAAGAACAGCTTGTCGATCAAATTACTCCGGATCGTATTGCTC
Organism: Pseudomonas sp. HY2-MNA-CIBAN-0224; assembly: GCF_040310285.1. Lineage (NCBI taxonomy): Bacteria > Pseudomonadati > Pseudomonadota > Gammaproteobacteria > Pseudomonadales > Pseudomonadaceae > Pseudomonas > Pseudomonas sp. HY2-MNA-CIBAN-0224. The sequence continues at coordinate 4,691 of NZ_JBEOPQ010000109.1, forward strand.
TCAGCATTGGTCGTGGGAGGAATATTAGGCTGCGCGCAAATTGTCTTCGACGCCTATCTCACACGCCAGGCGGTCAACGAGGACGCCAAGCAAATCCTCAATATGTTTCGCGACCCGTCCACGCAAGCGCTGTACAGCCTGGACCGGGAAATGGCGATGCAGGTCATTGAGGGCTTGTTTCAGGACGACGCAATGCGCAAGGCCTCTATCGGCCACCCCAATGAAACCGTACTCGCGGAAAAAACCCGGCCCTTGCAAGCAACCTCAAGCCGCTGGCTGACCGACTTTATCCTGGGCCAGGAACGTACGTTCAACACGCCGCTGGTGGGCGGCGGCCCCGTCAAAGAATATTACGGTGACCTGAGCATCACCCTCGACACAGCGCCCTATGGTCAGGGTTTCTTGACCAATGCCGGCGCGCTGTTGCTGTCGGGGGTGTTGCGGGCGCTGCTGATGAGCCTGGTGCTGTACCTGATTTATCACTGGCTGCTGACCAAGCCCTTGTCAAAAATGATCCAGCACCTGACCAGCATCAACCCTGACCACCCCAGCGAACATTTGATCCCGCAGCTCAAGGGGCATGAATCCAACGAGCTCGGGGTGTGGGTCAACACCGCCAACCAGTTGCTGGCCTCCATAGAGCGCAATGCGCATTTGCGCCACGAAGCCGAAAGCTCCTTGCTGCGCATGGCCCAATACGACTTTTTGACCGGGCTGCCGAACCGCCAGCAATTACAGTCCCAATTGAGCAAAATCCTGATTGAGTCAGGCCGCTCTCAGCGCCGCGTGGCCGTGCTGTGTGTGGGGCTGGATGATTTCAAAGGCATCAACGAACAATTTGGTTATCAGACAGGCGACCAGTTGCTGCAAGCCCTGACCGATCGTTTGCGGGCGCACAGCGGTAGCCTGGGTGCACTCGCACGCTTGGGCGGCGACCAGTTTGCACTGGTTCAGGCCCACATCGAGCAGCCTTATGAGGCCGCCGAACTGGCGCAGGGCATTTTGGATGACCTGGAGACGACGTTCAGCGTCGATCAGCAAAACATCCGCTTGCGCGCCACCATCGGCATCACGTTGTACCCGGAAGATGGCGACACCTCGGAGCAGTTGCTGCAAAAAGCCGAACAAACCATGACCCTGGCCAAAAGCCGCTCGCGCAACCGTTATCAGTTTTATATCGCCAGCGTGGACCGCGAAATGCGCCGCCGCCGCGAGCTGGAAAAAGACCTGCGGGACGCCCTGCTGCGCAATCAGTTGCACCTGGTCTACCAGCCCCAAATTCGCTACAGCGATCATCGGGTGGTGGGCGTCGAAGCCTTGTTGCGCTGGCAACACCCCGAGCACGGCATGATCCCGCCAGACCTGTTTATCCCTTTGGCAGAAGCCAACGCCAGCATTATCGACATTGGCGAATGGGCACTGGATCAAGCCTGCTGCCAACTGCGCGACTGGCACGATCAGGGGTTCACCGACTTGCGCATGGCGGTCAATCTGTCGACCGTGCAGTTGCACCACGCCGAGTTGCCGCGGGTGGTCAACAACCTGTTGCAGATGTATCGCCTGCCGCCCGGCAGCCTGGAGCTGGAAGTGACCGAGACCAGTCTGATGGAAGACATCAGCACCGCCGCCCAGCACTTGCTGAGCTTGCGTCGCTCAGGCGCGCTGATTGCCATTGATGACTTTGGCACCGGGTACTCATCGCTGAGTTACCTGAAAAGCCTGCCGCTGGATAAAATCAAGATCGACAAGAGCTTTGTTCAGGACCTGATTGACGATGACGACGACGCCACCATCGTGCGCGCCATCATCCAGTTGGGCAAAAGTCTGGGCATGCAGGTGATTGCCGAGGGCGTCGAAACCCTCGAACAGGAAACCTATGTGATCAGTGAAGGCTGCCACGAAGGCCAGGGCTATTTGTACAGCAAGCCCTTGGGAGCGCGGGAATTGGGCGCTTATCTGAAGCAGGCGCAGCGCAACAACGCCCTTAATATGTAATTTTATGTTTCAAGATTTTGACCAAGGCCACATCAACCAAGGCTTGCTGCAGAAGTAAATAGGAAATATTTACAGGCGTAACCCTTTACACAAAATGCATATCTTTCGCATCATGTCGCACGTTTTGCGTGCCGTCGCATGCTTGTCCCACCACTCGAAGCAGGATGTTCGCCCATGATTCGTTTGCCCCTGGCTACCGCCAGTCTGCTGGCCATTGCTATTTCACTCGCTGGTTGCGGCGACAAAGACAAAGAAAAAACAGCCACAGCACCTACGCCAGCCGCAGCGACCACTCCTGCTACGCCAGCCACTGATGCTTCGGGCGCGCAAGTTAACGACGCCGCAGCCAAAGCCGTTGTCGCGCATTACGCCGACATGGTGCATGCCGTGTACAGCGACGCCGAGTCCACCGCCAAAACCCTGCAAACCGCCATCGACGCGTTCTTGGCCAAGCCCAATGCCGACACCTTGAAGGCCGCACGTGAGGCCTGGATTGCAGCGCGTGTCCCTTACCTGCAAAGCGAAGTGTTCCGCTTCGGCAACACCATCATTGATGACTGGGAAGGCCAAGTGAACGCCTGGCCGCTGGACGAAGGCCTGATCGACTACGTTGACGCCACCTACAGCGGCGCACTGGGCAACCCCGGGGCGAACGCCAACATCATCGCCAACACCCAGATCCAGGTGGGCGAAGACAAGATCGACGTGACTGAAATCACTCCGGAAACCCTGGCCAGCCTCAATGAGCTGGGCGGTTCCGAAGCCAACGTCGCCACTGGCTACCACGCCATTGAATTCCTGTTGTGGGGCCAGGACCTGAACGGCACCGGCCCAGGCGCGGGCGACCGCCCTGCTTCGGACTACCTGGAAGGCGAAGGCGCAACCGGCGGCCATAACGATCGTCGTCGTGCCTACCTGAAGGCCGTGACCCAGTTGCTGGTCAACGACCTGACTGAAATGGTCGGCAACTGGGCGCCAAACGTGCCTGACAACTACCGCGCCTCGCTCGAAGCAGAGCCTGCACAAAACGGCCTGCGCAAAATGCTGTTTGGCATGGGCAGCCTGTCGTTGGGCGAACTGGCCGGTGAGCGCATGAAAGTGTCGCTGGAAGCCAACTCCCCTGAAGACGAGCAAGACTGCTTCAGCGACAACACCCACAACTCGCACTTCTACGACGCCAAAGGCATTCGTAACGTGTACCTGGGTGAGTACGTACGTGCTGACGGCAGCAAAATGACCGGCCCAAGCCTGTCGTCGCTGGTCGTCGTCGTTGACCCGGCCACAGACGCCACCCTGAAATCCGATCTGGCCGACACCGAATCCAAGATCCAGGTCATGGTAGACCTCGCCAACAAAGGCGAGCACTACGACCAGTTGATCGCAGCGGGCAACGAAGCCGGCAACCAGGTGGTACGTGATGCCATCGCGGCCCTGGTCAAACAAACCGCCGCTATCGAACAAGCCGCAGGCAAGCTGGGCATCAGCGACCTGAACCCGGACAACGCTGACCACGAGTTCTGATTAGCGATGTGTGAGTGAGTGACGCAAAAGGCGACCTTCGGGTCGCCTTTTTTGTGCGCCGTTCAAACTGTAGGAGCGAGCTTGCCTCGCGATCTTTTGATCTTGAAAAGATCGCGAGGCAAGCT
>NZ_JBEOPQ010000110.1:0-8077 GCF_040310285.1 Pseudomonas sp. HY2-MNA-CIBAN-0224
TGCCACCGACCGATTACGAACGGGCGATGGCGTGGAAACAACCTATCGAGGTGTCCGGAATTAGTTGACCACTACAGACCACTACAAATTTTCTGGTTACAGAATCAAGAGCCCCTCTCCCTGGCCCTCTCCCGGAGGGAGAGGGAACTGACCGCACGCGGGTTCAAGAACACCTCTATTCAGCTCCCTCTCCCTCCGGGAGAGGGTTGGGGTGAGGGGGGATTTCAGGCAAAAAAAAGCCCCGCTTATTGGGCGGGGTTGAGGTACGAGCGTGGCGCTCGGAAAACAGTGCGCTATCCCGGCCTTCGGTGAGGAAGGCCGGGACGTGGCTTACAGCAGGATAGTGCGGATGTCGCCCAGCAACTGGCTCAGACGCTGGGTGAAGCGTGCAGCTGCAGCGCCGTTGATCACACGGTGATCGTAGGACAGCGACAGTGGCAGCATCAGCTTCGGCTGGAAGGCTTTGCCGTCCCAGACTGGCTGCATGGTTGCCTTGGACACGCCCAAGATCGCCACTTCCGGTGCGTTGACGATCGGCGTGAAGCCGGTGCCGCCAATGTGACCCAAGCTGGAAATGGTGAAGCAAGCGCCCTGCATGTCGTCAGCGGTGAGCTTCTTGTCACGGGCTTTGGCAGCCAGTGCAGCGGCTTCACCTGCCAGTTGCAGCAGGCTCTTCTGATCAACGTTCTTGATCACCGGCACCAGCAAGCCGTCCGGGGTATCTACGGCGAAGCCGATGTGCACGTATTTCTTGCGGATGATCGCTTTGCCGCTTGGCGCCAGCGAGCTGTTGAAGTCTGGCAGTTCCTTGAGCAGGTGTGCGCAGGCCTTGAGCAGCAGAGGCAGGACGGTCAGTTTCACACCGGCTTTTTCTGCGACGGCTTTTTGCGCAACGCGGAAAGCTTCCAGCTCGGTGATGTCAGCCTGGTCGAACTGAGTCACGTGCGGGATGTTCAGCCAGCTGCGGTGCAGGCTCGACGCGCCGATTTGCATCAGGCGGGTCATGGCCACTTCTTCAACTTCACCGAAACGGCTGAAGTCGACTGTCGGGATCGGCGGAATGCCTGCGCCGCCAGTTGCAGCGCCGGCAGCCGGAGCTTCCTTGGCCTTCTGCAGAGCGGTTTTGACGTAAGCCTGTACGTCTTCTTTCAAGACGCGACCGTGTGGGCCACTTGGGCTCACCGCGCTCAGCTCTACACCAAACTCACGGGCCAGTTGACGCACGGCAGGGCCGGCGTGAACTTTGGCACCGCTTGGCGCAGGGGCAGCCGCCGGTGCCGGAGCAGGGGCCGCTTCAGCCTTGGCAGCCGGCGCAGCGGCCGGTGCTTCAGCTTTGGCCGCCGGTGCTGGCGCCGCTGGTGCAGGAGCGGCTGGCGCAGCAGCGCCCGCCACTTTCAGCTTGAGGATGAAGTCGCCAGTGCCCACTTCGTCGTCCAGCTTGACGGCAATGCTTTCCACCACGCCTGCGGCAGGCGACGGGATTTCCATGCTGGCCTTGTCGGATTCAAGGGTGATCAGCGATTGATCAGCCTCAACGGTGTCGCCAGCCTTGACCAGAATCTCGATGATTTTGGCTTTGCCCGACGAGCCGATGTCCGGCACGTGGATGTCTTGAACCGACTCGCTTGCCGGTGCTGCAGCCGGGGCCGCTGGGGCCTCGGCAGCAGGGGCAGCCGCTGGCTTTTCAGCCGCCGCAGCCGGCGCCGGTGCGGCCGCTTCAGGGGCAGGTGCAGCGCCGCCTTCAGCTTCCAGCTCAAGCAGTTCGTCGCCTTCTTTCAAGCGGTCGCCCAGCTTTACTTTCAGGCTTTTGACGATACCGGCTTTAGGCGCAGGGATTTCCATGCTCGCCTTGTCCGATTCCAGCGTCAGAATGCTCTGATCAGCTTCGACACGGTCACCGACCTTTACAAACAGTTCGATGACTTCGCCGTCACCGCTGCCGATGTCAGGTACTCGAATGAGTTCGCTCACAAAAATTCTCCTCAGCAGTCCAGTGGGTTGCGTTTTTCCGGGTTGATACCGAACTTGACGATAGCGTCTGCAATCACCTTAGGTTCGATTTCACCACGGTCAGCCAGAGCTTCCAGGGCTGCCAACACCACGAAGTGACGGTCTACTTCAAAGAAGTGACGCAGTTTTTTGCGGCTGTCGCTGCGGCCGAAACCGTCAGTGCCCAGCACTTTGAATTCCTTGACCGGTACCCACTGACGAATCTGTTCAGCGAACAGCTTCATGTAGTCGGTAGAAGCAATCACCGGACCTTTACGGCCAGTCAGGCACTCTTCAACGAAGGTGCGCTGTGGCTTCTGGCCAGGGTGCAGGCGGTTGTGACGCTCAACGGCCAGGCCGTCGCGACGCAGTTCGTTGAAGCTGGTAACGCTCCACACGTCAGCGCCGACGTTGAACTCTTCACGCAGGATTTTCGCCGCTTCACGCACTTCACGCAGGATGGTGCCGGAGCCCATCAGTTGTACGTGGTGAGCCGCTTCCTTGGTGTCTTCTTCCAGCAGGTACATCCCTTTGACGATGCCTTCCTCAACACCGGCCGGCATGGCAGGTTGCTGGTAAGACTCGTTCATCACGGTGATGTAGTAGAAGACGTCCTGTTGCTCTTCGGTCATCTTCTTCATGCCGTCCTGAATGATCACCGCCAGCTCATAGCCGTAGGTTGGGTCATAGGTGCGGCAGTTCGGGATGGTCGCGGCCAGGATGTGGCTGTGACCGTCTTCGTGTTGCAGGCCTTCACCGTTGAGCGTGGTACGCCCGGCGGTGCCGCCGATCAGGAAGCCACGGGTGCGGCTGTCGCCAGCGGCCCAGGCCAGGTCGCCAATACGCTGGAAGCCGAACATCGAGTAGAAGATGTAGAACGGCAGCATTGGCTGGTTGTGGTTCGAGTACGAAGTACCGGCCGCGATGAAGGAGCTCATGGCGCCTGCTTCGTTGATGCCTTCTTCGAGGATCTGGCCCTTTTTGTCTTCCTTGTAGAACATCACCTGGTCTTTATCGACTGGCTCGTAGAGCTGGCCGACGGAGGAGTAGATGCCCAACTGACGGAACATGCCTTCCATACCGAAGGTACGGGCTTCGTCCGGGATGATCGGGACGATGCGCTGACCGATGTCCTTGTCCTTCACCAGCTGTGCGAGGATGCGCACGAACGCCATGGTTGTGGAAATTTCACGGTCGCCGGAACCGTCAAGGATGGCCTTGAGAGTGTCCAGTGGCGGGGTCGGAATGCTCAGGCTCTTGGCGCGACGCTGAGGCACGAAACCGCCCAGTGCAGTGCGGCGCTCGCTCAGGTAGCGGGCTTCGGCGCTGCCTTCTTCCGGTTTGAAGAATGGCAGGGACTCGATGTCTTCGTCTTTGACCGGGATGTCGAAACGGTCACGGAACAACTTCAGGCTGTCGACATCGACTTTCTTGGTGTTGTGCGCCGTGTTTTTCGCTTCGCCAGCGCCAGTGCCGTAACCCTTGATGGTCTTGGCCAGGATGACGGTTGGCTGGTCTTTGTGGTTGACCGCTTCGTGGTACGCCGCGTAGACCTTGTACGGGTCGTGGCCGCCACGGTTGAGTTTCCAGATCTCGTCGTCGGACAAGTCAGCAACCATCGCCTTGAGTTCTGGCGTGTTGAAGAAGTGTTCACGCACGAACGCGCCGTCTTTGGCTTTGTAGTTCTGGTACTCGCCGTCGATGACTTCGTCCATGCGACGTTGCAGGATGCCGTCGACGTCTTTGGCCAGCAGTGGGTCCCAGAAACGGCCCCAGATGACTTTGGTCACGTTCCACTGAGCACCGCGGAACACGCCTTCGAGTTCCTGGATGATCTTGCCGTTGCCGCGAACCGGGCCGTCGAGGCGCTGCAGGTTGCAGTTGATGACGAAGATCAGGTTGTCGAGGTTTTCGCGGCCAGCCAGGGAGATGGCGCCCAGGGATTCCGGCTCGTCACACTCGCCGTCGCCCAGGAAACACCAGACTTTTTGCTTGCCTGCAGGGATGTAGCCACGCGATTCCAGGTACTTCATGAAACGCGCCTGGTAGATCGCCTGGATCGGGCCAAGGCCCATGGATACCGTCGGGAACTGCCAGAAATCAGGCATCAGCCAAGGGTGCGGGTAGGACGACAGGCCCTGACCGTCGACTTCCTGGCGGAAGTTGTTCATTTGTTCTTCGCTGATGCGACCTTCCATGAACGCACGGGCGTAAACGCCTGGCGAGGTGTGACCCTGGAAGTAGATCAGGTCGCCGCCGTGTTCTTCGGTCGGGGCCTGGAAGAAGTAGTTGAAGCCGATGTCATACAGGGTTGCGCTGGAAGCGAAGCTGGAGATATGACCGCCCAGGTCAGAATCTTTCAAGTTCGTGCGCATAACCATAGCCATGGCGTTCCAGCGTACCAGCGAGCGAATGCGGCGTTCCATGAACAGGTCGCCAGGCATGCGTGCTTCGTGGGTAACAGGAATCGTGTTGCGGTATGGAGTCGTGATGGCGTACGGGAGTTGCGAACCGGTGCGAGTAGCGAGCTCACCCATACGGGTCATCAGATAGTGAGCACGGTCTTCGCCTTCTTTGTCGAGAACCGATTCCAGGGCGTCCAGCCATTCCTGGGTTTCGACGGGATCGAGGTCTTGCATGGCTTGCTCCAGGGCGGAAAGGCTTCCAGAATCGGTTGCCTGAGTTTGCGACTGGCCTTGTGGGCAGACGACATAAATTCTTGGATGACCGGAAGGTTGATTCCGGTGTCGTGTAGTTTTACTACAAATCGTTGCTCATTTCAGCCTTTCGAGTGTTTGACTCAGTAGTAAAACTACAGGGAAGCCTTCGAAGGTCACCTGTTGGGTTGTGCGATAAATCGATATTGTTGGTTCTGTGTTTGGTATTTGGCCGTTGTGACAATGTTTTTTTGCTAAAGAATCACGTTTTTAAGCTATTTATAACCTTTGTTCGACAGTCGGGTTTAACCGCTGTTTCTTCCAGTCACCGTACTCGGCAATACCATCGCCGATCAAGGATAGACCATGAGCCTTCCCTCGCTTGCCGCAATCCCCTCCCTTTTATTGCCCCTTGCCAGCCGCGCCGAGCAGTCCTGGCGCAGTGCCGTGGCCGGTCTGGAAGGCGAACAGGGACTCGACGAATGGTCGTCTGAACGCTGGTCAGACTTTGCCCGGGTGAGTGCGGCAAGCGACTTCTTTATTGAACAGGTGTTACGTGACCCTTTGATGTTGCTGGAACTGGTGAGCTGGGGTGAACTGGACCGCAGCTTCGCCCCCGGTGAATTGTGCGGGCAGATTGCCGAAGCCGCCCAGCAGGCGCAAACCGACGAAGAGCTGGGTCGTGCCCTGCGCCGCCAGCGCACGCGCCAGCAAGTGCGGATTATCTGGCGTGATTTGACCCGCCAGGCCGACCTGATAGAAACCTGCCGCGATTTGTCGGACATGGCCGATGCGAGCATCGATCAAGCCTACCGCTGGCTGTATGAGCGCCATTGCCAGCAGTTCGGCACGCCCATCGGGCACCGCAGCGGCGAGCCGCAACCGATGGTGATTTTGGGCATGGGCAAGCTCGGCGCCGTCGAACTGAACCTGTCATCGGACATCGACCTGATTTTTGCCTATCCCGAGGGCGGCGAAACCGTTGGCGCCAAGCGCCCGCTGGACAACCAGGAGTTCTTTATTCGCCTGGGTCAGCGCTTGATCAAGGCGCTGGACCCGATGACCGTCGACGGTTTTGTGTTCCGCGTTGACATGCGCTTGCGGCCGTACGGCTCGTCGGGCGCGCTGGTGCTGAGCTTTAACGCGCTGGAGCAGTATTACCAGGATCAGGGCCGCGACTGGGAACGCTACGCGATGATCAAGGCGCGGGTGGTGGCCGGTGATCAAGTAATGGGCGCGCAGTTGCTGGAGATGCTGCGGCCCTTCGTCTATCGACGTTACCTGGACTTCTCGGCCATCGAAGCGCTGCGCACCATGAAGCAGTTGATCCAGCAAGAAGTACGGCGCAAAGGCATGGCCGACAACATCAAGCTGGGCGCGGGCGGCATTCGTGAAGTCGAGTTTATTGCCCAGGCGTTCCAGTTGATCCACGGCGGGCGCGACCTCAGCCTGCAACAGCGGCCGCTGCTTAAAGTACTGAGCATCCTTGAGGGGCAAGGCTACCTGCCGACTGCGGTAGTCAATGAGTTGCGCGAAGGCTACGAGTTTTTGCGTTACACCGAGCACGCGATCCAGGCCATTGCCGACCGCCAGACGCAAATGCTTCCGGATGGCGAACAGGATCAGGCGCGCATCGCGTTTATGATGGGCTTCTACACGTGGGCGCAGTTCCATGAGCAACTGATGGCGTGGCGCGGGCGTATCGACTGGCATTTCCGTCAGGTCATTGCCGACCCGGACGAGGAAGAAGACCTCGACGAAGGCGAACTGATCGTCGGCGGCGAGTGGTTGCCGTTGTGGGAAGAAGTCCAGGACGACGCAGCGGCGTGTGCGCAACTAGAAGAAGCCGGGTTTGTCGATGCGCCCAAAGCCTTGAAACAATTGGCCAGCCTGCGCTCCAGCCCGCAGTTGCGCGCCATGCAGCGTTTGGGGCGTGAGCGTCTGGATGCGTTTATCCCGCGTTTGCTGGCGCAGGCGGTGGAACATGCCAACCCGGACCTGGTGCTGGAGCGTGTGTTGCCTCTGGTTGAGGCGGTGGCCCGGCGTTCGGCCTATCTGGTGTTGCTGACCGAAAACCCGGACGCGCTGCGCCGCCTGCTGACCTTGTGCGCGGCCAGCCCGTGGATTGCTGAGCAAATCACCCGCTTCCCGCTGTTGCTTGATGAGTTGCTCAACGAAGGGCGTCTGTTCAAGCCACCGTTGGCGCCCGAGTTGGCCGCCGAGCTGCGCGAGCGGCTCACGCGCATCCCCGAAGACGACCTTGAACAGCAGATGGAAGCGCTGCGTAACTTCAAACTGGCGCACCGCCTGCGGGTTGCGGCCTCAGAAATCGCCGGCAGCTTGCCGCTGATGAAGGTCAGCGATTACCTGACCTGGCTGGCCGAGGCGATTCTGGAGCAGGTGCTGGCCCTGGCCTGGCGCCAAACGGTGGCCAAGTACGGCACGCCGCAGCGGGCGGACGGCAGCCTGTGCGACCCCGGCTTTATTATTGTGGGCTACGGCAAAGTCGGTGGTATCGAGTTGGGGCACGGCTCGGACCTGGACCTGGTGTTTATCCATGACGGCGACCCCAACGCCGAAACCGACGGCGCCAAGCCCATCGACAGTGCGCAGTTCTTCACCCGGCTGGGCCAGCGGATCATCCATTTGCTCACCGCGCAAACCAACTCCGGCCAGCTCTATGAAGTCGACATGCGCCTGCGTCCGTCAGGCGCTTCCGGGTTGTTGGTCAGCTCGCTCGGGGCCTTTGAGCGCTACCAACAGAACGAAGCCTGGACCTGGGAGCATCAAGCGCTGGTGCGGGCGCGAGTGCTGGTGGGCTGCCAACAGGTCGGCGCGGCCTTTGAAGCCGTGCGCGCGCAGGTGTTGGGCCGCGAGCGTGACTTGCCGACGCTGCGTCAGGAAGTCAGCGAGATGCGCGCCAAAATGCGCGACAACCTGGGCACCCGGCTGACCGCTGCCGGTACGGCGCAGAACGCCTTCGAGGCCACGGTGCCGTTCGACCTCAAGCAGGACGCCGGTGGTATCGTCGATATTGAATTTATGGTGCAATACGCGGCCCTGGCGTGGTCCAGGGAACACCCGGAACTGCTGCGCTATACCGATAACATCCGCATTCTGGAAGGGCTGGAGCAGGCCGGGCTGATGCCCGCCAGCGATGCCAGCCTGTTGCGTGAGGCATACAAAGCCTTCCGCGCCGTTGCCCACCGCCAGGCCTTGCAAAAGGAAGCCGGGGTGGTCAGCGGCGACCAATTGGTGGAAGCGCGACGAGATGTTCGGCGTATATGGGCGCAACTGGGCTTGAGCTAAGCTACGGCTAGCAATTACAGCGGGGAGGCAAGCGTCTGAAGCCGTCAGCAAGTGAACGTTACCTACTGTAGGAGCGAGCTTGCTCGCGATCTTTTGATCTTTTAAAAGATCGCGAGCAAGCT
>NZ_JBEOPQ010000111.1:0-7841 GCF_040310285.1 Pseudomonas sp. HY2-MNA-CIBAN-0224
GAGGTTTACATCCATGCCGAGCGGGACAAGAACGTTTACATCAAGCATGACAACACGACGTTTGTGGGCAATGACCGTACGGAGCGGGTGGACCACAACGAAACCCTTTCTATCGGCGACCACCGCACCGAAGACGTCGGCCAAAACGAAACCATCCAGATCGGCGCCAACCGCAGCGTGACCATTGGTGCCAACAAGACCGAGACCATCGCCCTGGCCAAGGCCGAAACGATCGGGCTCGCCAAAACGCTGAGCATCGGTGCCGCTTACCAGACCAGTGTCGGTGCAGCCATGAACACCAGCGTCGGCCTGAGCCAGAGCGAGCAGGTGGGCATCCACAAATCGGTGGTGGTAGGCAAGAACTACAGCATTGATGCCGGTGATGAATTCAAGGTCACGGTGGGTAAATCAACCTTGGTGATGAAGTCCGACGGCACCGTGCTGATCAATGGTTGCACCTTCGATTTCAGTGCCACGGGTGCCGTGCAGATCAACGGCAAAGACGTTGATATCAACTGAGGAGGCGTCATGGAATTTCGTAACCTGACGCCCTTCGATGCGCTGTGTTTTAGCGCCCTGGGTGTGGACGATCAAGAGTATCCGGTGCTGGCCATGAAGGTCGGTTATCGGTTGTTGCCGGTGGATGGCCAACCGGGGCAATTGCGCGCCGAGGTCATGGACGATAAGCCCGTGGCGTTGTGTACCGATGACGCCTATTACGGCGAAGAAGGAACCAGCAGCGTCAGCGAAGAAAGCGACCTGGCCCCCTTTAAACCGCGCTGTGATGTGATCGTGGTGGGACTGGCACATGCGCCGCAGGGCTTGCCGGCCACGTCGTGGAACGCAGGCGTGCGCTTGAGCATTCCGGTCGCGCACAAGTACATAGACGTGCCGCTGCCCGAACCATTGAGCCCCGGCGAACGGTTGAACGAATACCAGCTTCAAGAATGGCAAGCGAAACGCGTGGCCGCCGCCAAGGCACACGCTAATGCCCCTACCCGGCGCAATCTGCTGGACAAAAAGTTGCGTTTTAACGGGCCACGGCAGTTTAAAGACAGCCTGTTTGGCGGTTGGCAACTGACTCAAGCGCAGCCCGTTCTGAGCGTTCCGCTGCGCTGGGAATATGCCTTTGGCGGCAGCAGCGTGGTGCGCAACCCCGAACACCTGTTAAAGCCTGACAGCCCGGAGTATCTGCTCAACGAGGTCTGCTACAGCAACCCGCTGGGCAGCGGCTGGATCGAGAAACGCCAGGAGCAGTTGGGCTTCAAGCTGGATGCGCCCCTGCGGGTGCTGCCCGCGCCGCAAATCGAAGCAATCGACAGGCCCGTGTTGCACCTGGATAAAGCCAAACACCCTGATGGACTGCTCGACTCCACGCAAATGATGCAGGTGGCCGGCACCTACAAATACCAACCCGCAGGTTTTGGGGTGGTCGGCCGGGCCTGGGCACCGCGACTGGCTCTGGCCGGTAACTACGACGCTGTATGGCAAGCAGAGCGCTGGCCGGGTCTGCCTTATGACTTTGACTTCGCCTACTGGAACGGTGCACCCACCGATCAACAGATCGAATTTCCACCGCCCAACCTGCGCATCGAACTCTTCAACCTGACCGACCCGTGCCTGACACCGAGCGGATACGCGCAGGTGGAAATGCCCGGCCATCGAGCGTTTGTGTTGCTGCGTTTGTTCAACGGCGCCTTGCTGCCGCTGCCCATGCTCACCGACACCCTGCGCATCGACACCGAGACCATGACCCTGGTGCTGACCCATCGCATCAGCCTGCCCAATAACCTCGATATCCGGGTGCTCGAAGCGCGCTTTGAGACCGATCCGGCGGCGCAACTAATCAAGCGCTCGTAGCGGGAGGTGCATTGATATGGCCGATAACGTCATCGCCCGCAAACAGACCAAATGGAAGGTGATCAGCATCGTTCCGGACGTGTGCAAAACCCCGATGGGCAGCGCCATCCCGCCTGTGCCCTACCCCGTCACCGCCGAACTCAAAACCGCCACCGGCGTGGCCAACTCCGTGCGCGCCAATGGCAAACCGGTGGTGGTCTACGACATGAGCCTGGTGCCCACCACCCAAGGTGACCAAGCGGGCGCGGCCAAAGGCATCAAGAGCAACACCGTCGGCGGCAAATGCTACCCGCTGGAAAAAAGCAGCAGCGTGCGCGCTGAGGGCAAATTGATCGTGCGCCATGGCGATACGTTCTGGATGAATGGGGTCTAGAACATGGCCGAGCCCCTAGAGATCAACATCAGCAAATCCTTCGTCGAGCATGGCGGCAAGCAATGGGCGACCTATGAAAACGGCGGTGGCGTTACGGTTCAGGTCTGGAAAAACCAACAACTCGAACTCCAGCGCGATCTCAGCTACACCGACTACGCAACATTCAGGGAAAAAGCCCCAGAACTTGGGCTGCGCGACTACCCCGCTCCGCTCATGCGCCGCCAAGGCGGCACAAATGCAAACGGCAATACGCTGGGGCGTGTGGTGGGCGAAACCGCGCCAACCGCAGTGCCCGCCACACAGGCCAATGCGGTGATAGAAGCCGAAACCCAAGAGGAAGGCATCACCGGAGAACACATTCTCGATGGCCTCCAGCTAGGCCTGGATGTGGTGGGCCTGATCCCCGTGGTGGGAGAAGCGGCAGACATTATCAGCGCTGGCATCAGCCTTGCTCGCGGGGACTATGTAGGCGCTGGGCTGTCACTGCTGTCGGCCATACCGTTTGTGGGGTATGCGGGTACTGCGGGCAAGGCCACGCGCTATGGCCCGAAGATGGCTGAGGCTTCGGGTAAAGTCGCACGCGAAATTACACAAATGCCCCCCATAAAAAAAATCACAAGCAAAAATCAAGAGCCACCCAAAGATGTTAAAGACGGCGGCAAGTCAAAAGGAGGGCCATGCGATCACCTTCGTAAGGGGAGCGGAAAAGGGCCATACCGTGGTGGAGCGCACAACCAAACTTCTAAGCCTGTAAACGACAATAAAGACTCCCACCATATGCCCGCTGATGACGCCAGCCCCCTTCCGAAAAGAGACGGACCTGCAATACAAATGCACCCAAATGACCATAAGCTCACGAAAAGCAATGGATCAGTAAAAGGATCAGCAAAATACCGCCAATCAATTCAGGAATTAATAGAAATGGGGGAATGGCGAAAAGCAATGATCAAAGAGATTAAAGATGTCCGACGAATCCAGAAAATCATTGGCGAGCCCAACAAATACAATGAAGCAATTTTGGAAATGCTAAAGTATTTCAGATGCCTTGAAAAAAACAATCTCACCTCATAACTCCAGGATATAAAATGAATAATTACGAAATTTCTCCGTACGTAGGCGTAGGGGAATTAAAGTTTGGAATATCCCCATCTATGGCCGAGAAAATTCTTGGCAAGCCAAACTTTTCATACTACGACCCAGACACTGATGCAACCACTCAATATTGGAACAATAATGGACTACAGCTTTCGTTTTCAAAAAAAAATAACACCCTTACATCCATCAGCATGTATTCAAACATTAGAAACATAACACTTCCAGGAATTAAGTTCGACTGGAATACATCAAATACAACTTACAACTCATTAATAAAATCGGATCCTTCGGCCATGAAAACTGTTGGAATTACAGTTTTTTTCAAGTATGGAATAGCAGTTTCAGGACTCTCTGGGAAAGATAACAGCAACAAGTCGATAACCGCTTTTACTAAGGGTGAATGGGTGCCGGAAGATCCATACCTAGAGCGCCTCACATAAGTGAGGTACCGCACGAAAAGGGAACAAGTTTTCGATGGTCTCCAAGAAAAACGCATTCCTAGTAAAGAATGGGTGGGTGGATGGGCGGTAGAACACACTCTGGAGAAAGGACCCTCAAAGCCTTATTTGGATGTGCTAGAAAAGGCTGGAATCGGTTACAAGACAACCCCGCAGATACACATTAAGGATAGATCATGAACATAGACCAAGTTCAGGCCGCTGAAGTATTTGATGATTTTTTAATTGCAATGAATGACCAAATAGAGTGGCTAATTGAAGAAGCAAAAAAAATCGCTTTAACAAACTCTCCCAACACGCCAGAGCTTCTCGAAAAATCATTTGACTTAATATCCGAAGAACTGAACGAAGAGGATATTGAAAAATTGATAGTTATATTCGGTAGATATTTAGGAGAATTTATAAGACTTAACTATGGCAGAAAATGGACCCTGCCACTGAAGGATAAGAAAAACGTCAATCTCAATACCCCCGTGATCACAGGCCATTAGCCTATAGAGGGGCTGGAGTTCGCCCCCATAAGAGTCATACGCGCCTATGCTCTTCGTAGATACAAAGGCACTATACGTCGCGCCATAGACAATCACATTCACCCGCAAATATTGGACCTGAGTTTAGAAGCAGCGCAAGAAAGACATAGCAAGAATTAAATTGCGCGACCATGAGTGTAGAGGTTGGGGTCAACTTCAAGTTGCGACTCGTCGAAACCAGCTCAGCGGGCAACATGGCAAGAGCTCTGCAATCCTCAGGCAACAACTTGAATACCGCCTGGTCCTGCCGCTCTTCGAAGGCGATCATTCGGCGTATCGCTGGTCACTGGTGCTGCTGTTAACGCAGTCGCCCGCGGTGATGGCTCAGACGTAAAGAATATGGAACTGACAATCTGCCATCAGCCAAAAAAGGAAAATAAACATGAGAGACCCCCATTTCGAATACTTCATCGAGAAATTTGGCGAAGCCACTTACAGCACGCCTGTTTCAGAAGCCACCCTTGCTCAATGGACCGGCAAGCTCCCTCCCATCTTGATGACTTACTGGCGGGAAGAAGGCTGGGCAGGGTATGCAAACGGACGAGTATGGACAGTTAATCCCGATGAATATGAAGACATCAAGGATGCATGGCTTGAGGGGACACCGTTTGTCAACATAGATAACTTCCACGTCATTGCCCGCGATGCCTTTGGCGACCTCTACTTGTGCGGCGAAACAACAGGCGCAAGCGTCACCATCACTTGTATCCACAATGAAATCCTCGCTCTGAAAAACCAGCTCAACCCCAAACCCTTACCAGATCACGATCCTTCCATTCAGGCGCTGTTTGGTTCTGCCAAGCTAGAAGACTTCGACTACCCTGACGCCAACGGAAAACTGCTGTTTGAACGCGCTATAAAGAAGTACGGCCCACTTGAGCCCGATGAAATGTACGGTTTCGAACCTGCGCTCGTTATGGGTGGAAGCGTTATATTGGAGAACCTTCGACGCCTTAAGCTGGATCCACACCTCCACATTCTGCGTCAATTCGACAGTCCGACTCTTCCTTTCTCCAACATCGATTTTGACAAGCTTACGAAATAGCCATGAGTTCAAAAGCGGCCCACATCGAGGCTGTCCAGGCATTCGTCGCGCAACAACATGCACCGACGACACGCTATACGTGCTGCTCGATCTGTTGGCCGACTGCACCTCGGAAGATCCGTTGCACATTGAGGCGTTGCATCAAACCCTCGGCCGGGAAGCCATTACACCCTGCTGCGTCCCGATTTTATGCATACGCCATTAGACGAAATGAACCATTTTGCACAAAATGGAAATTTCAATAATAGCTCCTATAGAAAACTAGAAAACTCTTGGGAGCGAATGCTAAAAGATAAGAAAAATGTACCCATAGAAATAACCCCAAAATACACTGGAGATTCCCTACGACCGGACACATTAAAAGTAAAACAATGGATAGACGGGACTCCTCAAGATTTTATAATGTTCGGAAACAAATTCGGCGGATAGCACAGGAGCTAACTCTATGAAACATGAAATCACAGACTTAGATGAAATCTATACAGAGATTGGCCAAGAGCTGATAAATTTAGTACCTGATGACTTCAAAGAATCATGGATCAGAACAGAAATATCCGAAGATGCGTGGAGCATCAGCATTTTTTATAAGAAACCCAAAGGAACATATGGATATATAAATGACGACATAGATTCTTTAGAGGAAAAAATCAAATTACTACACTCATTTTACAAAGACAAAACCAGTGAACCTTGGAATTCGGCTACATTCCACCTGATAAACACATTTAAAATGAGTCTAAATCTAGGTTACGAAGATATTTCGGATTTCGGAAAAAGCTCTGAGCGCCGCGAGACATGGATAAAAAACCATCTAGGCGAAGATGCAAAAATCGATTGGTACTAATTAAATTGATGGTCCCGCGTTAGCAATAAATACCCGACAAAGGTTATTTATAAGCCTGAGTAAACTTTGTGCCATTGTTGAAACCCCATCACAACTCTTTTTGGAGCAGCAGAGCTGCGCTCCAACTTAGAGCAGGCACCCCGGCATACTAAGCGTACGACCTCAGTTCCGAGATGTAATAGGACAGTAACCAGTACTAACCACGAGGTCGATTACTGGTTGTTGCCGATTTATGACCTCCCGGGGCGATTACGCGCATAAGTCATTAAAAATGCGCCGTGCCAGCTGTGTACTAACACATAGACTTGCCGCTCGAACAGCTGAACGAACTCCGGCGTCAGGAATAGCAAGCTCGATGCATGGTCGCCCACAAGCCGCGCTAATGCGCCCACACGCAGCAATCTGCCAGAGAAAGAGTTGCCTTTCAGCGGGCAAGTTAATGATGGTATTTACGAAAGTACTATTAGAAATAACTCAATGCAGTCGCTCGCGGTGATGGCTCAGACGTAAAGAATATGGAACTGACAATCTGCCATCAGCCAAAAAGGAAAATAAACATGAGAGACTCTCGTTTCGAATACTTCATCGAGAAATTTGGCGAAGCCACTTACAGCATGCCTGTTTCAAAAGCCACCCTTGCTCAATGGACCGGCAAGCTCCCTCCTATCTTGATGACTTACTGGCGTGAAGAAGGCTGGGCAGGGTATGCAAACGGGCGAGTATGGACAGTTAATCCCGATGAATATGAAGACATCAAGGATGCATGGCTTGAGGGGACACCGCTTGTCAACATTGATAACTTCCACGTAATCGCGCGCAGCGCGTTTGGTAACCTCTATTTATGTGGCGAGAAAACGGGGAGAAGCGTGACAATTTCCTGTCTAAATAACGAAATACTGGCACTGAAAAACAAGCTAAAACCTAAACCTCTGCATGATCAAGATTCTTCAATCCAATCATTTTTTGGCTCCCGAAAACCAGAAGACTTCGACTACCCTGACGCCAACGGAAAACTACTGTTTGAACGCGCTATAAAGAAGTACGGCCCACTTGAGCCCGATGAAATGTACGGCTTCGAACCTGCGCTCGTTGTGGGTGGAAGCGCTACATTGGATAACCTTCGACGCCTTAAGCTGGATCCACACCTCCACATTCTGCGTCAATTCGACAGTCCGACTCTTCCTTTATCCAATATCGATTTTGACAAGTTTATGAAATAGCCATGAGTTCAAAAGCGGCCCACATCTGGAGGGTGTCCAGGCATTCGTCGCGCAACAACATGCGCCTGACGCCACCCTGCGCATCAACACCGAGGCCATGACCCTGGTGCTGACCCATCGCATCAGCCTGCCCAATAACCTCGATATACGGGTGCTCGAAGCGCGCTTTGAGACCGATCCGGCCGCGCAACTGATCAAGCGCTCACTGGGGGAGGTGCACTGATTGGGCGGATGCCTGTTTGGGTAGGGAGTAAAAACTACAGACATAAAAAAAGAGGCCTATAAGGCCTCTTTTTTTACTGCTTTAAACAGTGACTGAGCACTCTTTAAAACAAGAATATGGAGCGGGAAACGAGACTCGAACTCGCGACCCCGACCTTGGCAAGGTCGTGCTCTACCAACTGAGCTATTCCCGC
>NZ_JBEOPQ010000112.1:0-6408 GCF_040310285.1 Pseudomonas sp. HY2-MNA-CIBAN-0224
GAGCTTGCCTCGCGATCTTTTAAGATCAAAAGATCGCGAGGCAAGCTCGCTCCTACAGATTCTGCTTAAAACCTCCCCGTTAGCGGGTATTCCACCGCGACCCGCAACTGGTCAGCGTCCAGTTCTGCCTGCGCCGCATTGCCGCGATGCACGTTATAGCGCAGCGACAGGGTGGTGCCTTTGGCCGCGCCACTTTGCACCACATAGCGCGCTTCCAGATCACGTTCCCAGTGTTTGCCACCTTTGCCATACCCCAAATAGGCATAGCCGCCTTTGGGATCAACCTGCGTGCCGTTGATCTGGCTGCCGCGCACATAGGCGGCACTGAGCATTAACCCCGGCAGGTTCCAGGGCGACATATCCAGGTCGTAGCGGGCTTGCCATGATTGCTCGTTCGGCGCATTGAAGTCAGACAATTGCACGGCGTTGCTGATAAAGATCGCGCCACGGGTCACGTAGTCGAACGGCGTGTCGCCATGCACCTTTTGATACCCGAGGCTGAAACTGTGCGGGCCTTGGGCATAGGTGCTCATCAAGCTCCAGGTGGTGTTGTTGATGGTGCCCGACAGCGCCTTGCCTTCATCGGTGGTGCGATAGAGGTTGAAGTTGAATGCCAGCGAGCGCTTTTCATCAAGCGGCTGGTTGAACAGGGCGCCCACGTGCTGCTGGTTCCAGGTGTTTTCATAGCGAGACGTATAAAGGCTGGTGCTCAGCTGTTTGCTGGGGCTATAGACCACACCCGCAAGGTCGAGCGCGTCGCCTTTGCGGCCGTTGGAGTAGTTCACCACAAACTCCTGGTTATGGCTGCTGGCGTTGCGATCGGTACTGCCGGTGAAGTGCCCGCCGACCATTTTCAGGGCATTGAACTCGTTGCTGGTGACAAACACCCCGGTGGCGGTCTCGGGCAACAGGCGGCTGTCGGATGAACTGAATACCGGGGTTTTGACCCGCTGCTCGCCGTACGACAGCACAGTGTTCGACATGCGCAGCTTGATCGCGGCGCCGCCCCGGGCGTAGTCGTCCTTGGGGTAGCCCTCGTTATCCAGCCCCAGCAACCGGGCCTTGCCCGCACGACCACCGCCACTGTCCAGTTTGACCCCGAGGTAGGCGTGGGCATCAATGCCGACGCCGATCAGCCCCTGGGTGAAACCTGACTGCAAGGTGCCCATCAGGCCGTACGCCCATTCCTCGGCGTAATCGTTACGTTCAGATCTGGTTTTGTAGGCATTGCGTGCGCTGCTGTTGCTGCTGCCGTGCTGGTAGTCGCGGCGGTCGTAGACACTGCGATTGAGCACCGCCCAAGTGCTGTCTTCGATAAAGCCATTGGCCTGGGACTGGGCCGAATCGGCCATGCTTGCGGGGCTGGCGAGGGCCAGCAAAATGGCTGAGCGGGAGCGTATGGTGGTCATGGCGCAGCCTGTCGGGCGAGGGCGGCATTCATGCGGTCGAGCGCGCGCTTGGGCAGTGAAGCAGGCAGGACTGGCGCCTCTGCCGGTGGTTCGCCCACTTGAATCAGCATCACCATGCCCATGGCCAGATGCGGCGTGCACTGAATGCCATAGAGGCCTGGCTCCGTGAAGGTCTGTTCGATTTCCTGATCAATCTTGCCCACAAAAGTCGGAACGACTTCTGGCCAAATGGCCGGCAAGGTCGCTGCGTTATGGCCGCTTTGCGCCGCCACGAACTTGACCGTATCACCGGGCGCAATCTGCAGGTAATCCGGGTCGTAGACCATGCCGGCGGTCGGGCTGCGGGTGAGCATTTTGACTTCATGGGTCTCGGCCAGTGTCGCAGGGGCAAGCAGGGCAGTGGTCAACAGCACGGTCAGGGATGAAATACGCATATCTGGTTATCCATAGAGTCTGGGTCCCAAGCGCGGGATGCGCGGCATGTTAGAGCAACATGCCGCGCCGTCCGCATTAGAAGTATTTCAGCCATGAAACATCTCGGCGACGGGCCTTGAGCCCGGCAAACCAGCGCACCGGCAGGTACAACGCCCCGGCCAGCAAAATAGCTGTCAGCCACACGGCGCCGATGCCGTCGAAACCGAAGTAATCGCCCTGATTCAAACCAAACAGGCCCACGCAGATCAGATACAGCACTTTGAGCACGTACAAGTGCAGCAGGTAGAAGAACATCGGCGCGGCGCCAAACACCGCGAGGGTGCGGATCCAGCGTTGCTGGCCTGCGCGTTCAAAGCCGAGCAACAGCAGCAGGCCGACGCCCAGGGTCAAAGTGAGAAACAGCAGCGAAGGCGGGTATTTGGTGATGTTGAAAAAGCTCATCAGGGTTTGCGTCACGTTGCTGTAGCCCACCCATTGCGCCTCGCCATAACCATTGAGCAAACGCAGGGCGACAAAGCCAAGCAGCGCGCCGGTGCCCGCAAGCAGCAGAAAACGCTGACGCAAGGCTGTTGAGGCAGAGCGTGCGAACCACGGCCCCAGGCAGTAGCCCAGCGCGATGACCCCGATCCACGGCAGCACCGGATACGATGTGCGCAAGCGCAGGTTGTCCGAAAACTCGATCCAGCCGCGATCATGCAAAATCGCCCAGGGCACATGCATTGCAGAACCTGCGGCAAAATGCACGTTGTCGAGCAGGTTATGCCCGGCAATGATCACCACGGCGAGCAGCAGAAGCAGCGGGCGCGGCAACCAGACAAGCCCGGCCAGGGCAATCATGCTGACGCCGATGGCCCAAATGACCTGCATGTAAATCACGCTTGGCGGGAACTGGAAGGTCCAGGCGAAGTTCACCAGGGTGAATTCCAGCACCACCAGAAACAGCCCGCGCTTGAACAGAAAAGCCGAGACGTCGCGGGTGCCCTGATACTTTTCTCCGTACAGGAACGCCGACAAACCGGTCAGCAAGACAAACACCGGGGCGCACAAGTGGGCCAAGGTCCGGCTAAAAAACAAGGCAGGGTCCGTGACATCAATGTTCATCGGGTCGGCCACCTGGCGATGCAAAAAGAACGTCTCGCGCACGTGGTCCAGCAGCATGAAGATGATCACCAACCCCCGAAGGGCGTCGATGGAGAGCAGGCGTTGGCCTGAAGGCGGGGCTTGAATTGCGTTTGGCATTGAAGAGATCACAGGCAGGTGAATGTCATAAGTTGCGTTACCTTATAACATTCGATCCGTGCCTGTCATCCGTGTGAGAACTATTCGCAATTAATACTGCGCGTGCTGGCGATCAGCGACGCACTTTGACCAACGCCATCAAGATCGCTGAGGACAGCACCCCGGCGAACATGAAGATGTAAGCCGCACCGGGGTTGCCGGTCAGGCCAATCAGGTAGCCGACGATCCATGAGCCGACAAAGGCGCCCAAGGCCCCACACGCATTGATCAGGCCAATGGCACCGCCGAAGACGTTGGTCGGAAGGATCTCCGGGATCAGCGCAAAAAACGGCCCGTAAGGTGCGTAAAGCGCGGCACCCGCTACCGTCAACAGCACGAACGACAGCCAGAAATGCTCAGAGCCCAGCAGATAAGAACCGAGGAACGCCAGCGCACCGAGTGCCAGTAACGGCCAGACGAAGTGTTTGCGTTGCTGGGATTTGTCCGAGGCCCATGACACCGCCAACATGGCGGCGACAGCGGCCACGTAGGGCACTGCGCTCAACCAGCCTACAGTGACGATGTCAGCTGCGGCTGCCTGTTTGATGATGCTCGGCAGCCACATGATGAAACCGTACACGCCGATGCTCCACAGCGCGTGAACACAGCACAACTGAATCACCACCGGGCTGGTGAAGGCCTGGCGGTAATTGCGTACTTGCGGCATGCCTTTCTGTTCATCGGCCAGGGTGGCGGTCAGCTGGGCTTTTTCCTGTTGCGTCAGCCAATTGACCTGCTCGGGCTTGTCACGTGCCATGCGCCACCAGACGAAGGCCCACAGCACGGCCGGGGCGCCTTCAATGACAAACATTTCGCGCCAGCCCCAGGCCTGAATCAGGTAGCCCGACACCACCGACATCCACAGCACCGTGACCGGGTTGCCCAGCACCAGAAAGGTGTTGGCCCGTGAGCGTTCCTTGCGGGTGAACCAGTTGCTGATAAAAATCAGCATGGCGGGCATCACGGCCGCTTCGACGATGCCCAGCGACACCCGAATGAACATCAGCATCGGGATGTTGGTCACCAGCCCCGTGGCCATGGCGCAAAAGCCCCACAGAATCAGGCTCCAGAACACCAGTTTGCGCACGCTGTACTTCTGCGCGTAAATCGCCCCCGGCACCTGGAAGAAGAAGTACCCAAGAAAAAACAGCGCGCCGATCAGCGAGGACATGCCTTTGGTAATGCCCAGGTCATGCTCGATTCCGGCAGCACTGGCAAAGCCGTAATTGGCCCGGTCCAGATAGGCGAGGCTGTAAGTGATGAAAATGATCGGGATCAGATACAGCCAGCGTTTTGGCGCAAAGCCCTTGGCCTTGACCGTTTGCTCACGAGTACCTGTCAGCGGCAGTGCGGGTTCTTTGAGAGTGCTCATGGGGTTCCCCCTGTTATTGTTTTTTTAGATGCAGGTTTAAACGACGCTGGTCAGGCCTCCATCGACAAACAGTGTTTGACCGTTAACGAAATCCGAAGCCGGGGAGGCCAGGAACACGGCAGCGCCGCACAGTTCTTCGACACGGCCCCAGCGCCCGGCCGGTGTGCGTTTGCACAGCCATTCTGAGAACTCCTGGTTGTCCACCAGTGCGCGGTTCATCTCGGTGGCAAAGTAGCCCGGCGCCAGGCCATTGGCCTGAATACCGTGGCGTGCCCATTCGGCGCACATGCCCTTGGTGAGCATTTTCACTGCGCCCTTGGAGGCGGCATAAGGCGCAATGGTCGGGCGTGCCAGCTCGCTTTGTACCGAGCAAATATTGATGATCTTGCCGCGTCCACGGCCAATCATGTGCCGCGCAACCGCTTGCGAGACATAGAACACACCGTCCAGATTGACCCGCATCAGATCGTGCCAATCGTTGGCGTCGTAGGTTTCCAGTGGCGCACGGCGCTGAATGCCCGCGTTGTTGACCAAAATATCAATGGCCCCGGTCTCGGCTTCAAAGGCGTTGATCGCGTCGAGCAGTTGTTCGCGTTGGGTCACATCAAACACCGCGAACTCGGCCTTGAGCCCCTCATCGCGTAATTGGCTGGAAACAGCGCGGGCTTTTTCGATATTGCGATCATTGATGACCACCGTAGCGCCCGCAGCCCCCAGACCGCGTGCCAGCTCAAGGCCAATGCCTTTGCCAGAGCCGGTGATCAAGGCGCGACGGCCATCCAGTCGAAAGCTGCTGAAATTGAATGACATGCTGTATTCCACCTGTGTGTTATCTCTGTCGATGCAGGCTTTGTGGGTGACAGAGATGATCTTGTTTTAGCCAGTTCACCCCAGGCCTTGCAGTGCGTCCAATCGTCATTGATGATCTCGTGATCAAAAACACTGATAACCACGTGTCAGCGTGCCTTCTGTTAGGAGTTCGAGAGTGGAAATCAAGCACCTGCGATCCTTTGTCACCCTGGCCGAAGAGCTGCATTTCGGGCGGGCCGCACACCGTTTGTCCATCGTGCAACCGGCCTTGAGCATGCAGATCAAGGTGCTTGAAGAAGAGCTGGGCGTGCGCCTGTTCGAACGCAATCGGCATTCGGTGATGCTCACCGAGGTGGGCGCGATCTTCTTGCCCGAAGCGCGAGCTACCCTGCAGCAAGCCGCCCACGCCAGCGATGTGGCTAAAGCCAGCGGGCGAGGGGAGATTGGCCGGGTGCGCTTTGGTTTTGTGTCTTCGGTGCTGCCGGAGCTCTTGCCGACTCTGATCCGCACCTTGCATGCGCGCTTCCCGCGGATCGAACTGGAACTCAAGGACATGCCCGGCCCGGATCAAGCCAGCGCCTTGCACAATGGCCAGCTGGATTTCGGGCTGATGCGTTTACCGGCGGTGATTCCTGGCATCCATACCCGCGTGGTACTGCAAGAGGCCTTCGTGGTCGCGTTGCCGAGTGATCATCCGCTGGCAGCCTGTGCCAGCATTCCGGCGACAGCGTTGGCCAACGTCCCGGTGTTTATTCTCGCCAGACGCTACGCACCGGGGTTCTACGACGAACTGATGCAAGCCCTGCGCAATCAGGGCGTGCAACTGCAGATCGGTTCCGAGCTGGGCGAATTCACCACCATGCTGGCGCTGGTTTCAGCCGGGCTGGGTATTGGCTTGCTGCCGGCCAACGCAGGCCGCGCATTGCCCGCCAACGTGGTCTCCCGGCCCCTGGAACTGGGCAGCTACAAAGCCAGCACCGGCCTGGCCTGGGTAGACCTGAACAGCGCGGTCAAACAGACCGTGTTCAACCTGATCAGCGACATGCTGTAGGAGCGAGCTTGCCTCGCGATCTTTTGATCTTTTAAAAGATCGCGAGGCAAGCT
>NZ_JBEOPQ010000113.1:0-6354 GCF_040310285.1 Pseudomonas sp. HY2-MNA-CIBAN-0224
AGATCAAGATCAACAGATCGCGAGCAAGCTCGCTCCTACAGGGCCTTTAGAATCAATCACTTATTTCATGTTTGATAAGAGCGAGCCTCGCGATCTCTTGATCTTGGTGCTTAACCCTGACTGGCTAAAACAACCTCAAGCACACGAATCAATCCTGGCTCTGGATAATGCCAGCGCACATCCAGGTCCCAGAACTGCGCACCGTATTCGCGCTCGGCAGTCGGCGTTTGGTAAGCCGGGCGTGGATCTTGCGCCAGGCATTGCTCAATCAGCGCCACCAACGGTTCCTGCAAGCGCACCCCATGGGCGTGCGCTTCTTGCAGCGCTGAGTCAGCCCATTGCACGGGGATCAGCACCGGCGCCGCGCTGGCCATGCTGTTGCTCGCACTGCTGATAATGTCGGCGTAGGGCACATACGGCTTGATATCGAGAATCGGCGTCCCGTCGAGCAGGTCAATGCCCGAAATGTGCAAGCGACCGGCTTCGACCTTATCCAGTTTGACCACCGACTGGCCGATGCCATTGGGCCGGTGAGTCGCACGGGTGGCAAACACCCCCATGGACTTATTGCCGCCCAAGCGTGGCGGGCGCACCTTGAGCCGGGGCTTGTCTTCTAGCGCCTGGTGAAACACAAACAACAGCCAGACATGACTGACCTGCTCCAGACCTTGCACGGCATCGCCTTGGTCAAAGGGCGCAACCAGCTCCAGAACACCCCGGGCAGCGGGTGCCAGTTGGGGTTGTCGCGGAATGGCGAACTTCTCCTTGAAACAGGAGCGCACAAAGCCGACAGGCGAGACGGTGTAAGTCATGTGTTTGTCGCCGTATCAGCCACGAACCCGCAGGGTTAGCCCCTTCAGGAAGTTACGCAGCAACTGATCGCCACAGGTGCGGTAGTTGTTGTGGCCGAATTTGCGGAACAGGGCGCTCAGTTCTGGTTTGGACACCGGGAAGTCAACCGACTTGAGGATCGCGTGCATGTCGTCCTCTTTGAGTTCGAACGCCACGCGCAGTTTTTTCAGGATGATGTTGTTGGTCACAGGCAGTTCAACCGGCTGCGCTGGACGGCTGTCGTCCTTGCCGCGCTTGAAGATCACCAGGCCATCAAGAAAGTGCGCCATGACGTTGTCCGGGCAGCGAACAAAGCCTTCTTCTTCGTCTTTTTTGAGGTAGGTTTCGATGTCAGCTTTGGTGACGTTCAAACCGCCCAGTTTGATGATCTCGACAACTTTGTTGTCGCTGATGTCTAGCATGTAGCGCACGCTGCGCAGTACGTCGTTATGAATCATGTGGGTAATCCTGATAATCAGCAGTGAGCACCGCAGGCAAGGCTGCGGTGTCGAAATAGGTGGGCGCGGCCGTGTTTAGAACTTTTCTTTGGCCGTCATGTAGCGCCATTGGCCAACGGGCAGCTTGCCCATCGAGACGCCGCCAATGCGAATCCGGCGAATCGAAATAACGGTGAGGCCTACGGCCTGGCAGAACAATGCAATCACGCCCGGTTGCGGGTTCTTCATGGCAAAGCGTAGGCGGTTTTCACTCTGCCAGCTGGCTTTGACCGCAGGCAGCTCGCGACCTTTGTAGGTCAGGCCGTGGTTGAGCCGGTTGAGGCCGTGGGGAGCCATCTCGCCCGACACTTCGACCACGTACTCCTGCTCGATCTTGCTGGCATCGGCGGTCAACTTGCGGACGATTTTCCAGTCCTGGGTAAATACCAGCAAACCGCTGGCGTTGGCTTGCAGCTCGTTGCCCACGCTCAAACGCAAAAAGTGACCTTTAAGCGGGCGTTTGCCGAAGCGGTGCTCTTCGCTCAGGGTTTGTGGGCTGAGCAGTTGCATGGCGCTGTCAGTGTCCAGGCCCGCCGGTGCGTTGAGCAGCAGGGTCACAGGCTCTGGCGCTGTGGCCTTGGCGTGCGGATCAAGTTCGACCTTTTGCTGGTCGACCTTGAATTGCGGTTCGTCGATGACTTCGCCATCTACCGTGACCCAGCCACCTTCAATGAACAGTTCGGCCTCACGGCGCGAGCAGCCGACGAGTTCGATGAGGCGTTTGGAGAGACGTATCGGTTCAGACATGACAGGGGCCGTAATGGAATTGGGCGGCTATTGTACCCGCCTGGCGCCGGTTAAGCCCGGCAACATTTGCCTTAACTGCGCGTCAGCGGCTTTTGGCGTTTGTAGCGCAGGTGCAGCAACGGATAAGGCTGGCCCAGGCCGTCGTTTTCGCAGCGCCCGACCACCTCAAAACCCTGTTTGAAGTAAAAGCCAATGGCTTGCGGGTTTTGTTCGTTAACGTCCAGCCTCTCGGCATTCAGCTCGTTGATGGCGAACAGAAGCAGGCATTTGCCAACGCCTTGGCCGCGGTAGTCAGGGTGGATGAAGAGCATTTCAACTTTGCCGGCGGCAACCCCGGCGAAACCTGCAATGCGCTTGTTGGAAGGGTCTTTGCAGCAAATCAGCATCACCGCGTCCAGGTACTGGCTGATGACCAGTTGGCGCAGCAAGACAATGTAACTGTCGGGTAAAAAATCATGGGTGGCTCGAACGGACGCTTCCCACACCTCGGTTAATGCTTCGAAATCTCTGAGACGTGGCGTTTGGATGGCCCATTGTTGTTTCATCGTGCGTGTCTCCGACACTGATGATTGAGGAGCCTCCTAACAATAGCCGTAAAAAAAGCCCTGGCGCATTCGCGGCAGGGCTTTTTTAAGCGCAGCGTGTGGATTACAACGCTTCAGCCCACAAGTCGTACTCGTCGGCGTCGGTCACACGGCACATGATCTTGTCGCCCGGCTTGATGTCTTTCTCGGTGGCGATAAACACGTTGCCGTCGATTTCCGGGGCGTCGAAGAAGCAGCGGCCAACAGCGCCTTGCTCGTCAACTTCGTCGATCAGGACTTCAATTTCCTTGCCGATCTTCAGTTGCAGGCGTGCCGCGCTGATAGCTTGCTGGTGCGCCATAAAGCGCTCCCAACGGTCCTGTTTGACGTCGTCCGGTACGATGGCAGCGTCCAGCAGGTTGGCCGGTGCGCCTTCAACGGGCGAGTACTGGAAGCAACCTACGCGGTCCAGTTGCGCTTCGGTCAGCCAGTCCAGCAGGTACTGGAAGTCTTCTTCGGTTTCGCCAGGGAAGCCGACGATGAAGGTCGAACGGATGATCAGTTCCGGGCAGATCTCGCGCCAGTTTTTGATGCGGGCCAGGGTCTTGTCTTCAAAGGCCGGACGTTTCATGGCCTTGAGTACTTTAGGGCTGGCGTGCTGGAACGGGATGTCCAGGTACGGCAGGATCTTGCCGGCCGCCATCAACGGGATCAATTCGTCAACGTGCGGGTACGGGTACACGTAATGCAGGCGAACCCAGACACCCAGTGTGCTCAAGGCTTCGCACAGTTCGGTCATGCGGGTCTTGACCGGCGCGCCGTTCCAGAAACCGGTGCGGTATTTGACGTCGACGCCGTAGGCGCTGGTGTCCTGAGAGATCACCAGCAGCTCTTTAACCCCGGCTTTAACCAGGCGCTGAGCTTCGTCCAGCACATCGCCCACCGGGCGGCTGACCAATTTGCCGCGCATCGAAGGAATGATGCAGAAGCTGCAGCTATGGTTACAGCCTTCAGAAATTTTCAGGTACGCGTAATGGCGCGGCGTCAGCTTGATGCCTTGTGGCGGCACCAGGTCGATCAGCGGGTTGTGGTCCTGACGGGGCGGCACCACTTCGTGAACCGCGTTGACCACTTGCTCGTACTGCTGAGGGCCGGTCACGGCGAGCACGCTCGGGTGCACGTCGCGGATGTTGCCTTCTTCGACGCCCATGCAGCCGGTCACGATGACCTTGCCGTTTTCCTTGATGGCTTCGCCGATGACTTCCAGCGATTCAGCCTTGGCGCTGTCGATAAAGCCGCAGGTGTTGACCACCACGACGTCGGCGTCCTGGTAGGTGGAAACAACGTCGTAGCCTTCCATACGCAGTTGCGTAAGGATGCGCTCGGAGTCGACCAGCGCTTTCGGGCAACCCAAGGAAACAAAGCCAACCTTAGGGTTGGCTGGCGTGGTAACGGTGGACATGGCGAACCTCGGTATGTAGTGACGTTACATGCCCGTAAAGGCTGCACGACGAACGGGCGCTTGGAGTTTGCGCGCCTCTGATCAAAAAAAGTGCGCAATTTTAGCTATGGTGAACGCACTTGACCAGCGTTATACGGGGATTTACGACGAGTGCTGCGCTATGCTGCGCGCCGTTGCGAAACCCGCTTTTTAACGAAGCTGATTTCGTAGGTAAAAGTCGTGGCTAACAGTCAGAAAATCAGAGCATGCTGCACACCAAATGCGGCGCTCGCCATTAAGAAACACGGTCCAAAGTCGTAGGAGTGGTTAATGGGGCATGTCAGTAGTCCGGCAACAGAAGACGGTCACTCAAAGGCAAAACCTATCGGAATGCTGGTTGCCGCGGTTGGCGTGGTATATGGCGATATCGGTACCAGCCCGCTGTACACCCTTAAAGAGGTGTTTACCGGCGGGTATGGCGTACAGGTTAACCACGATGGTGTCTTCGGCATTTTGGCGTTGATCCTGTGGTCGCTGATCTGGGTGGTCTCGATCAAGTACGTGCTGTTTATCCTGCGCGCCGACAACGAAGGCGAGGGCGGGATCATGGCCCTTACTGCGCTGGCGCGCCGTGCGGCCTCGCCTTATCCCAAGTTGCGCACGGTGCTGGTAATTCTGGGGTTGATTGGCGCTTCGCTGTTCTATGGCGACAGCATGATTACCCCGGCCATTTCCGTGTTGTCGGCGGTTGAAGGTCTGGAGCTGGCGTTTGCCGGGTTGGATCGCTGGGTCGTGCCGCTGGCGCTGATTGTGCTGATCGCGCTGTTTTTAATTCAGCGCCGCGGCACGGCGACACTCGGCAAGCTGTTCGGGCCGATCATGGTGCTGTGGTTTGTGGTACTCGGTGGCCTGGGGATTCATGGCATCGCTCAGCACCCGGAGGTGCTTAACGCGCTGAACCCGGTGTGGGGCGTGCGTTTCTTTGTCTCGCACCCGGGCATGGGGGTGGCGATTCTGGGCGCGGTGGTGCTGGCGTTGACCGGTGCTGAAGCGTTGTACGCCGACATGGGCCACTTTGGACGCAAGCCGATTGCTCGCGCCTGGTTCATCCTGGTGCTGCCTGCGCTGGTGCTCAATTACTTCGGCCAAGGGGCTCTGCTTCTGGAAAACCCGGAAGCAGCGCGTAACCCGTTCTACCTGCTGGCGCCGAGCTGGGCGTTGATCCCTCTGGTAGGGCTGGCCACGCTGGCCACCGTTATTGCCTCTCAGGCGGTGATTTCCGGGGCCTTCTCGTTGACTCGTCAGGCCATTCAACTGGGCTACATCCCGCGCATGCACATTCAGCACACCTCCAGTGCCGAGCAGGGGCAGATCTACATCGGCGCGGTGAACTGGTCATTGATGGTCGGGGTTATTTTGCTGGTGTTGGGCTTTGAGTCATCGGGCGCCCTGGCGTCGGCCTACGGTGTGGCCGTGACCGGGACCATGTTGATCACCAGTATTTTGGTGTCGGCGGTCATGCTCATGCTGTGGAAGTGGCCACCTGTGTTGGCGGTACCGGTGTTGGTCGGCTTTCTGCTGGTTGACGGCCTGTTCTTCGCCGCCAACGTGCCGAAAATCGTCCAGGGCGGCGCCTTCCCGGTATTGGCGGGGATCGTGCTGTTTATCCTGATGACCACCTGGCGGCGCGGCAAACAATTGCTGGTTGATCGCCTGGATGAAAGCGCGTTGCCGCTGCCGCTGTTTATCAGCAGCATCCGTGTTCAGCCGCCGCATCGGGTGCAAGGTACAGCGGTGTTCCTGACCGCCCGGCCAGACGCAGTGCCGCACGCGCTGTTGCATAACCTGCTGCACAACCAGGTGCTGCATGAGCAAGTGGTCTTGCTGACCGTGGTCAACGAAGACACGCCACGCGTGCCTGCGCAGCGGCGGTTTGAAGTGGATGCTTACGGTGAGGGGTTCTTCCGGGTCATCTTGCACTTTGGCTTTATGGATGAAACGGACGTGCCCGAGGCGCTCAAACTGTGCCATCTCGACGAGCTGGACTTCAGCCCGATGCGCACGACCTACTTCCTGAGTCGCGAGACGGTCATTGCTTCCAAGCTGGTGGGGATGGCGCGTTGGCGGGAAGGGTTGTTTGCCTTCATGTTGAAGAACGCCAATAGCAACTTGCGATTCTTTAACCTGCCGGTAAACCGGGTGATCGAACTGGGAACCCAGGTCGAGATGTAAGCCGTCCTGTAGCGACGTTAAAACGCTGTAGGAGCGAGCTTGTCTCGCGATCTTTTAAGATCAAAAGATCGCGAGACAAGCT
>NZ_JBEOPQ010000114.1:0-6213 GCF_040310285.1 Pseudomonas sp. HY2-MNA-CIBAN-0224
CCCGTGTGGGCGGCGGGGGCCCGCGTTATTTTTGTCTTTTTCAACTCGGCCCGCCCCCCCCGCGCTCCTACAGTTAATCGCATTTCGCCTTTTGCCCACTATTTAATCGAGGAATTTGCCATGAGCGTTCGAGTCGGGATTGTCATGGACCCCATTGCGGACATCTCCTATAAAAAGGACAGCTCGCTGGCCATGCTGTTGGCCGCACAGGCACGCGGCTGGACCCTGTTTTATATGGAGCAGCAAGACCTTTACCTGACCGAAGGCAAGGCCCGCGCGCGCATGAAGCCGCTGAAAGTGTTCGCCAACCCTGAGAAGTGGTTTGAGCTGGAGGCCGAGGCCGACACTGCCCTGAGCGATCTGGACGTGATCCTGATGCGCAAGGACCCGCCCTTCGACATGGAATTTGTGTACACCACCTATCTGCTCGAACAAGCCGAGCGCGACGGTGTGCTGATCGTCAACAAGCCGCAGAGCCTGCGTGACTGCAACGAAAAGCTGTTCGCCACCCAATTCACCCAGTGCACGCCACCAACCGTGGTCAGCCGTCGCGCTGACGTGCTGCGTGAATTCGCGGCCCAGTACGGCGATGTGATCCTCAAGCCGCTGGACGGCATGGGCGGCACCTCGATCTTCCGCCACCGGGTCGGTGATCCCAACCTGTCGGTGATCCTCGAAACCCTGACTGCCAACGGCACCCAGCAAATCATGGCGCAAGGCTATTTGCCGGGCATCAAGGACGGAGACAAGCGCATCCTGATGATCGACGGCGAGCCAGTACCTTATTGCCTGGCGCGGATCCCGGCACAGGGCGAAACCCGTGGCAACCTGGCCGCTGGCGGCCGTGGCGAAGCCCGCCCGCTGAGCGAAAAGGACCGTTGGATTGCAGCCCAAGTCGGCCCAACCCTGCGTGAAAAGGGCCTGTTGTTTGTAGGATTGGACGTTATCGGTGAGCACCTGACCGAAATCAACGTCACCAGCCCGACCTGCATCCGGGAAATCGACAACGCCTTTGGTACTAACATCGGTGCACTGTTGATGGACGCGATTGAGCGCAAACTCGCCGCACGCTGATCTGCGACCTCCAGAAAAAGACCAACATTGCGCTATCATGCGCAGCCTGTGAAACCCGCGATGTTGGTCTTTTTGCCATGACACTCCCCAGCGACCTGCCCCCTGAACTGCGCCACACCGGCGTGCGCGCAGCTGATCGCCTGGGTTTTGCCCTGTTTATCGCAGCCCTGCTGCATATCGCGGTGATTGTGGGCGTGGGTTTCAGCGCCAGCGAGCCCAAGCCAATCAGCAAAACCCTGGAAATTACCCTCTCGACGTTCAAGAGCGAAAAGGCCCCGGAGAAAGCTGACTTTCTGGCGCAGGACAATCAGCAAGGCAGCGGCACGCTGGACAAAAAAGCCGTGCCCAAGACCACTGAAGTGGCGCCGTTCCAGGACAACACCGTCAAAAAGGTCACCCCGCCCCCGGCCGCCAAGCCGGAGCAACCCAAGGCCGCGCCCAAAGCAGCCGTGACCACCGTGGCGCCCAAGCCTAAAAAAGCCCCGAGCGAGCCGCAAAAAACCAAGACTGAGGCGGCGCCCAAGGCCAATATTCCGACGTTCGACAGCTCGCAGCTGTCCAGCGAGATTTCCAGTCTCGAAGCCGAACTGGCGAACGAGCAGCAGTTGTATGCCAAGCGCCCGAAGATCTACCGCATGAGCGCGGCCTCGACCATGCGCGACAAAGGCGCCTGGTACAAAGAAGACTGGCGCAAGAAAATCGAGCGCGTGGGCAACCTCAATTACCCCGAGCAAGCCCGTCGCGAAAAAATCTACGGCAAGCTGCGCCTGCTGGTGTCGATCAACCGCGACGGCTCGTTGCACGAGGTGCTGGTGCTTGAGTCCTCCGGGCAACCGCTGCTGGATCAGGCCGCGCAACGCATCGTGCGGCTGGCAGCGCCTTTTGCACCGTTTACCGGCGACCTGGCCGATATCGACCGTTTGGAGATCATTCGTACCTGGCGCTTCGGCCCGGGGGATCAGTTGTCGAGTAATTAAGCGGCAATCTTCATCCCCTCAACTTGTCAGTTGCCCTTGTCAGCGCCACACTTACACCCATGAAAAAGCACACGCCAACGTACCTCAAGCACCAATTGCTGATGGCCATGCCGCATATGGCCGACCCTAACTTTGCCCACACGTTGACGTATATCGTCGAACACACGGCCAATGGGGCCATGGGGCTGGTGATCAACCGCCCGATGGATCTGAACCTGGCGGACATTCTTGAGCAGTTGCGCCCCGACGTGCTTTCGTCGCCTTTATGCCAGCACATTCCGGTCTACGGCGGCGGCCCGGTGATGGTGGATCGCGGTTTTGTCTTGCACCCCGCCACGATGAACTTTGACGCCACCGTCGAGCTGCAGGACGGGCTGGCCCTGACCACTTCAGTGGACATCCTGTTCAGCATTGCTGACGGTCGCGGCCCGCAGCGCAGCCTGATCTGCCTGGGCTACGCCGGGTGGGACGCCGGCCAACTGGAGGCCGAACTGGCCGACAACGCCTGGCTGACCTGCCCGTATTCAAGCGACATTCTGTTTGCAACCTCCAGCGAACTGCGCCTCGACGCAGCCGCCAAACACCTGGGAGTGGATCTCAATTTGTTAACCAGTCAAGCAGGCCACTCCTGATGGCCAGCCTTCGTTTATTGCTGGGTTTCGACTACGGCACCCGCTCCATCGGTGTCGCCGTGGGCCAGATGGTCACTGGCCAGGCCCGCGAGTTGTGCAACCTCAAAGCCGAAAACGGCATTCCCAAGTGGGAAGAGATCGAAAAGCTGATCAAAGAGTGGCAGCCCGACGCCATGGTGGTCGGCATGCCGCTGAACATGGACGGCACCCCGAGCGAGTTCTGTGCCCGGGCGCAAAAATTTGCCAATCGCCTCAATGGCCGCTTCAATCTGCCCGTGTTTACCCACGATGAACGCCTGACGACCTTCGAAGCCAAGGGCGAACGTCGCTCTCAGGGCGGCCAGCGTGGCAGTTACCGCGACAACCCCGTCGATGCCATCGCCGCCAAACTGGTGCTGCAAGGCTGGCTCGACGAACACCCGGCACCACCTCAAGCCTGACGCTGCGTTTGCCTCACTGACGCGCCCCATTGTTTGCGCCCGCCGCCGCACGCTTTGCCACGCGGGCCTGTTAAGGAGCCACCATGATATTGCCTGTCCCCGCTGAACTGATCTCCCAGATGGCCGTCGACCTCAAGACCCATCTGGAACGTCGCGGCATCACCGAGCCGCGTTTTATCGGCATTCGCACGGGCGGTATCTGGGTTGCTCAGGCGCTGCTGCGCGCACTGGGCAGCGACTCGCCGCTGGGCACGCTGGACGTGTCGTTCTACCGCGACGACTTCAGCCAGAACGGCCTGCACCCGCAAGTGCGCCCCTCGGACCTGCCATTCGAAATCGAAGGCCAGCACCTGGTGCTGATCGATGACGTGCTGATGAGTGGCCGCACCATCCGCGCCGCGCTGAACGAGCTGTTCGACTATGGCCGCCCGGCCAGCGTGACCCTGGTCAGCCTGCTGGACCTGGACGCCGCCGAGCTGCCGATCCGCCCGAACGTGGTCGGCGCGACCTTGTCACTCAAGCCCACCGAGCGGGTGAAATTGTCCGGCCCGGCGCCGCTGACCCTCGAACTTCAAGATTCATCTCTAGAACCCGCCCTATAAGAGACCATTGCGATGACGCCTCCAGACGCCAAGCGCCCGCTACAGCTCAATGATCAGGGCCAGTTGCGCCACTTCCTGTCGCTCGACGGGTTGAGCCGCGAGTTGCTGACTGAAATCCTCGACACCGCAGACTCGTTCCTTGAAGTCGGCGCCCGAGCGGTTAAAAAAGTCCCGCTGCTGCGCGGCAAGACCGTGTGCAACGTGTTCTTTGAAAACTCGACCCGCACCCGTACCACGTTCGAAATGGCCGCCCAGCGCCTCTCGGCTGACGTGATCACGCTGAACGTGTCGACCTCGTCGGCGAGCAAGGGCGAAACCCTGCTCGACACCTTGCGCAACCTGGAAGCCATGGCCGCTGACATGTTCGTGGTGCGCCACGGTGACTCGGGCGCCGCGCACTTTATTGCCGAGCACGTGTGCCCGCAGGTCGCGATCATCAACGGCGGCGACGGCCGCCACGCGCACCCGACCCAGGGCATGCTCGACATGCTCACCATTCGTCGGCACAAAGGCGGCTTTGAAAACCTCTCGGTGGCCATTGTTGGCGACATTCTGCACTCACGGGTGGCGCGTTCGAACATGATCGCCCTGAAAACCCTGGGCTGTAAGGACATCCGCGTGATCGCGCCGAAAACCCTGTTGCCGATCGGGATCGAGCAATACGGCGTGAAGGTGTACACCGACATGAACGAAGGCCTGAAAGACGTCGACGTGGTGATCATGTTGCGCCTGCAACGAGAGCGCATGGCTGGTGGCCTGCTGCCGAGCGAGGGCGAGTTCTACCGCCTGTTCGGCCTGACCACGGCACGCCTGGCAGGCGCCAAGCCGGACGCCATTGTCATGCACCCCGGCCCGATCAACCGTGGCGTGGAGATTGAGTCGGCGGTGGCCGACGGCCCGCACTCGGTGATCCTCAACCAGGTGACTTACGGCATCGCGGTGCGCATGGCGGTGTTGTCCATGACCATGAGCGGGCAAACCGCCCAGCGCCAAATCGAACAGGAGAAGGCCCAGTGAAACTCAGCATCCTCGGCGCCCGCGTCATCGATCCTGCCAGCCAGCTGGATCAAATCACTGACCTGCATCTGGAAGCCGGCAAAATCGTCGCCATTGGCGCCGCACCTGCCGGCTTCACCCCAAGCCAGACCCTGGACGCCAAAGGCCTGGTGGCCGCACCGGGGCTGGTTGACCTGAACGTCGCCCTGCGCGAGCCGGGTTACAGCCGCAAAGGCACCATCGCCAGCGAAACCCGCGCTGCTGCGGCCGGTGGCGTGACCAGCCTGTGCTGCCCGCCGCAGACCAAGCCGGTGCTCGACACCTCGGCCGTCGCCGAACTGATCCTCGACCGCGCCCGCGAAGCCGGCAACTGCAAAGTATTCCCGATTGGCGCCCTGAGCAAAGGCCTCGACGGCGAGCAACTGGCCGAGCTGATTGCCCTGCGTGACGCCGGTTGCGTGGCCTTCGGCAACGGCCTCAACAGCTTCACCAACACCCGCACCCTGTGCCGGGCGCTGGAATACGCGGCGACGTTCGACCTGACGGTGATCTTCCACTCCCAGGACCGTGATCTGGCAGAAGGCGGCATCGCCCATGACGGCCCGATGGCGGCCTTCCGTGGTTTGCCGGGCATTCCGGAAACCGCCGAGACCGTGGCCCTGGCCCGCGATCTGTTGCTGGTTGAGCAAAGCGGCGTACGGGCGCACTTCAGCCAGCTGACCAGTGCACGCGGTGTGGCGCTGATTGCTCAGGCGCAGGCACGCGGCTTGAAAGTGACCGCCGATGTAGCGCTGTATCAGCTGATTTTGACGGATGAGGCGCTGGTGGATTTCTCCAGCGTGTACCACGTGCAACCGCCGCTGCGCACCCGCGCAGACCGCGACGGATTGCGTGCAGCAGTGAAGTCGGGCGTGGTGCAGGCGATTTCCAGCCATCACCAGCCACACGAGCGTGACGCCAAACTGGCACCGTTCGGTGCGACTGAACCGGGCATGAGCAGCGTTGAACTGCTGCTGCCATTGGCAATGACGTTGGTAGAGGACGGTTTGCTGGACTTGCCGACCTTGCTCGCACGCCTCAGCGCGGGCCCGGCCCAGGCTTTGCGCCTGCCCGCTGGCAGCCTGACCGTGGGTGCACCGGCTGACCTGGTGCTGTTCGACCCGGCCGCGTCGACCGTGGCCGGTGAAAAGTGGCATTCCAAGGGCGACAATTGCGCGTTCCTCGGCCACTGCTTGCCGGGCGCCGTGCGTTACACGCTGGTGGATGGGCGGATCAGTTACGAGGGCTAAGATCAACCCTCACCCCAACCCTCTCCCGGAGGGAGAGGGAGCTTTACCGAGGTGTTTTCAGATTCAACGCAGTACCGTCAGGGTGCAGAAAGCCCTCAATATTCCCCAATCAGTCCCCTCTCCCTCCGGGAGTGTATGGACCGGGGACATAGCGAACACAATGTTCGGAGACATCGCGAACACTTTTAATAGGACACATTGAC
>NZ_JBEOPQ010000115.1:0-6021 GCF_040310285.1 Pseudomonas sp. HY2-MNA-CIBAN-0224
ATGGAGGCTTGAAAAAGCTGGGTAGTTTTTTTGAATAAAAACAATGGGTTATTTTATGTTTGATAAGAGCGAGCTTGTCTCGCGATCTCTTGATTGTTGAAAAGATCGCGAGGCAAGCTCGCTCCTACAGGGGTCGGTCTATTTAACGTTTATGGGCTGAACAGCCGATAGCACAGTGCTACTTTTCGCAGCATTACCGCATAATCCTGCCCGATTTCGAGCCGCGCCCTGATCGGGATGATCGTGTTCGGACGCAAAAAAGTGCGCCCGTTTATACAGGAGCGACAAAGGCTTAATACAGTGCGTCAATATGTCGTACACGCCCAATAGAGGGCGCACATCCTGCAACAGGATAAATCGCTAAACCTCTAATAACTCCAAGGAAGACGTTGTGATCAAACCCCTCGCACTCGCTGTCAGCGTTGCCGGCGCCCTGCTGTCAACCCAAGGCCATGCCTATAACTACGGCGAACATGCTGCAACTACCCTCGATAAGCTGATTAACGACTACCCCGGCCGCTACCGGGGCACGTCCAACTTTGCCGGTGCCGCCGACTGGATGCAAAGCCAGATGGGCGATGCGTACAGCATCAGCCGCCAGGATTTTTCCTGGGGGGCCGGTAACAGCCGCAGCTCGCAAAACGTGGTGGCCTACGCGGCGGGTAGCAAGCCGCAATACGTGGTGGTCGGTGCGCATTTCGACACGTACTTTGGCCGCCCGACCCTGCAAGGCCTGGATGACAACGGTTCTGGCGCCAGCGTGCTCACCGAAATCGCCCGTAACCTCAACGGCGTGCCGCTCGAATACGGCCTGCAAGTGATTGGCTTTGGTGCGGAAGAAGAAGGCCTGCAAGGCTCCAAAGCCTTCGTCAACAGCTTGAGCGCCAGCCAGCGCGAGAACATGCTGGCCATGATTAACCTCGACAGCCTGATTACCGGCGACATGATGTACGCCCACTCCGGCAAAAACAGCGTCAGCAATCCGGGCCTGGCCTCATTGCGTGAGCACGCGTTCAAGCTCGCCAAAGAACTCAACATCAACCTGTTCAGCAACCCTGGCCTCGATGCCGCTTACCCGGCTGGCACCGGTTGCTGCAGTGATGGCGAATCGTTTGAAAAGCTGAATATCCCGGTGCTCTACGTCGAGGCCACCAACTGGGAACTGGGGGATCTGGACGGTTACACCCAGACCGATAACCCGGCCATTCCTGGCGGTTCGACCTGGCATGACCCGAAGAAAGATAACGAAGCCGTGCTCACCAACGCCTTCGGCCAGGAACGCATCGACCAGCGCCTGCGCGACTATTCGCGACTGCTCAGCCGTCTGGTGCTGGAGTTGACCAACGCTGACTTGATGGCTTCCACCGCCTCGGGCGGCGCGGTCGCACGCGCTCAACAAGACAACCTGCAACGCCAGCATCAGGCCCAGGTCAATCTGCTGGATCGCCGCTGGTTGACGTTGCAAGCGGCCAGCCGCGACGTCGGCAGTTTTGATGGCGAAATCGGTATCGATGGCGAATATAGCGCAGACAGCGGCCCGTTCAACGAAGGTCGCCGTCTTGGCTTGCATGCGCTGGGCGACTACCAACTGACTTCCAGCCTGAGCGTAGGCGCCAGCCTGAGCTACCTGAACGGGCGCGACAAACTGGAACGCGGCGGGAAACTCGACAGCGAAAGCTGGCAGGCAGCGGTCTACGCCTTGCTCAACGATGGCGGCCCACTCTGGCTGGCCGGTGACTTGAGCGCTGGCACTACCCAGTTCGACAGCAAACGTAATCTGGTGATTCAGGCCAACGGCGGCCCTGTGCTGCTGAGCCAGAAACTGACCGGCAAGACGGACGCACTCAGCCTGGGTGCCCGCGTGATCGGCGGCTATGACTTTGATTTCGGCGCGCTCAAAAGCGGCCCATTTGCAGGCCTGGATTACAGCCACTACCGCATCGATAAGTTCCACGAGAAACAAGACCTGCGCACCGCCCTGAGCTACGAAGAGCAGAGCTTCGACTCTGTGCAAGCCAGCCTCGGTTGGCGTGCACGCGGCACGTTTGTCCTGCCGGCCGGTATGAGCCTGCAACCTTACGGCGACATCGCCTGGGTCAAGGAAATGGGCGATGGGCGTCTGGATGATGTCCTCCTCACCAGCCGCGCCGACGGCCAGGCGCGCGGCGCGCGCCTGGGCAGCGTCGACAAGAGCTATGGCCGTGCCCAGCTCGGCAGCCAACTCGCCATCACCCCGCAACTGGGCCTGTATGCCGAGATCAATGGCCGCCTGGGCAACGATGAAGGCAGCCAGACCGGCTACTCCATCGGCGCCCAATGGTTGTTCTGATCCATTGCGGTTAACCGGAGGCGCTCAGGCGCTTCCGGCTTGCAGGCCCGCGCTCGACCTCAAACGGCAATGACGCTACGCCCCAATAAATACGAATAGATCTCATGTGCATGAAGCACTCTGACTGAGATAGACTGCGGCCCGCTAAACGTCGACAAATGCTCGACCAGGCCTGTCTCTCGCACAAGGATCGTCATGTTCAAACGCGCATTCCCCCTCACGCTTGCTGGCCTGCTACTGGCGGGCTGCCAGTCCACCGCCACGGATACCGGCGCGACTACGCTCACTCCCACGCAGGAAAATGAACAGGCCCGGCAACGCGCACTGTACGAAGCGCTGATGACCAGGGTGCTGCGCCCTGCAGGCAATCTGGCCAATAGCGAGGGCCGCAGTGGCAGTTTTAATCTGAAAATCACCCTGGATGAACATAATCGGGTGATCGGTTGCGACACCCAGATCAACCGCAATTTCGACCCGAAACTCTACCCTTACAACGCAAAACTGGCCAAAGACTTGCTACCGATATGCTGGACGGCCGTACTCCCCGAGTTGCCATCGTCATTAATCAACCCAAAGAAGCGCACTGCAAACGTAGTGGCGCCGATAGCGGTTGGCCCATTGACCGGGATGAGCGCCGAGCAACGTCTCAAACGGTACGAGGCCGTGCAAGCCAAGGCGCAAGACGATTTTCTGTACCGGCAACTGTTCGCACCGCTGCCTGTCGACAGCATCGGTGTCGCAACCCTGATCGTCATGACCGACAACAGTGGCCATGTACAGGAATGCGCGGCCAGCCTTAGCCCTCATGTACTGCGCCGGGCCGAGTTCAAGCAGGACGATGTTTTACTCCGCGCCCTGATCGCCCGCTGCAAACAGACCGACATGAGCGCTATGCCGGGCTTCAAGGCCACGGGTTTGACCAGCCTGGTTCACCAAATTGAATACACGCCCTGGAAGGCGGGTTTGAAAGCTGACACGAACCCTGTCGCGCACTGACACGCTAAAGCCATGGTCAGTGGCGCGTAGTGAGTCATCCGCGGCTGAACACCGCAGTGTCGCCTCGGAGGCTCTTTACCAAGAGCCATACGGCACCCCGTATTTTTCGATGTAGGCTTTTGTTTCTGGTTTCAAGGGCAAGGCATAATTGCCACCAGATCGACCGCCATCAGGCCCTTCCTTAACGACTTCGCCCTGAACCCTGGCCACTTCGATTGGGCTGACGCAAGGGCCTGAAATCCACACTTTGGCAATACCGCCGGGTGCCAACCCTACGGTCACGCCTTTGCGGTAATCAGTGATCCATTTGTCATCGAACTCGCAAAAGGCTTTCTCAGGCTTGACTATGGCCTGCTGAATGGCTTCGGGGATCACGATATAAGCCTCGTAGGTTTGTGGCTCCACCAGTGATTGCCAGCGCACATAGATCAGGCGTGGTACAGCAGCCCCGTAAACATATTTACCTTTACCCCAACCGGGATAACTTGGCCAACCGCGAGGATTACCTTTGAGGTTTTTAGGAGTCTGGATAGCGGCTACTCCACTCATGGCTCGTTTGAATACACGGTCTCGCACATCCACCGCATCTGCGGTTTCGATCCACACTTCCATATAGTTGGGGGCGAACAGTCCAAGCCGCCAGCCATCATAGGGCAGCCCATTACTGCCCTTGGCACAGCCCACTATCAACCCAAGCACAACGCACACCCATAGCAGCTTGAATGTAGTCATTGGGATGCTCCGCCCGTGTGCAGAAGCGGACCTTTACCAAGAGCCATAAGGCACCCCGTATTTTTCAATGTAGGCTTTTGTTTCTGGCTCTAACGGCAAGGCATATTTGCCATTAGTCTGGCCGCCAGAAGGCCCTTCTTTAACGACTTCGCCCTGAACCCTGGCCACTTCGATTGGGCTGACGCAAGGGCCTGAAATCCACACTTTGGCAATACCGCCGGGTGCCAGTCCTACTGTCACACCTTTGCGATAATCAGTGATCCATTTGCCATCGAACTCGCAAAAGGCTTTCTCAGGCTTGACCATGGCCTGCTGAATGGCTGTGGGGATCACGATATAAGCCTCGTAGGTTTGTGGCTCTACCAATGATTGCCAGCGCACATAGATCAAGCGTGGTACCGCAGCCCCGTAAACATACTTGCCGGCGCCCCAACCGGGGTAGCTGGGCCAACCACGAGGATTACCTTTGAGGTTTTTAGGAGTCTGAATTGCGGCCACTCCGCTCATTGCTCGCCTGAATACACGGTCTCGCACATCCACCGCATCTGCGGTTTCGATCCACACTTCCATATAGTTGGGAGCGAACAATCCAAGCCGCCAGCCATCATAGGGCAGCCCATTACTGCCCTTGGCACAGCCCACCATCAACCCAAGTACACCGCACATCACTAGCAGCTTGAATTTATTCATTGGGATGCACCGCCCGTTTACCGCCCGCAGCCGGCCGATTGATAAAGAGCACCTCAATGTCGCTGTTGTTCTTGCCGCTGGCAGCATTCCAATTGCCTGACAAGTGGATGTATTTGCGCTGTAGTAAAGCCACCTCTTCATGGGTCAGTCCGGGAAAGCTGTCGCCGACGGCATAGGCTTGCAGTTTGATGGC
This sequence comes from Pseudomonas sp. HY2-MNA-CIBAN-0224, assembly GCF_040310285.1. Classification (NCBI taxonomy): domain Bacteria; kingdom Pseudomonadati; phylum Pseudomonadota; class Gammaproteobacteria; order Pseudomonadales; family Pseudomonadaceae; genus Pseudomonas; species Pseudomonas sp. HY2-MNA-CIBAN-0224. Next base: position 4,941 of record NZ_JBEOPQ010000115.1, read on the forward strand.
GATGGAATGCAGGTCTGCCGGTAAAGCAAATGCAGGGGTCTCGGGAACGTCCTTGAAAGGAACCCCGTTTCGTATCCCCAGCTCGCGCATGGCCCGCAAGTAAATCAGTGACAACTGGCCATGCACTTGCCGCTCACTGCGAAGGGCGGCATACACGCGTTTCTCGGCAAACATGTCACGGCGTTTGTTGTAAGGCAGAACCACCGCCCATGTGTCAACACTCCAGCGCTGCAGATAGGGCTCCAGGTCTGGCAGCATAACCCCCATCAACTGCCGGGCTCGGTCATAAGCGACCGTGGAGGTTTCTGGCATGTCGACAGGCACCTGACTGCTCTGGGGTTTACTCAACAGCACTTTTTCAGTGGCCAAAGGCAAATAACCGCCACCAATATCGGAGTGGACGCCGGGCAGCTCGACGTCATTGTCGGTGCGGGTCAGTGAGAAGTTGTGACGATATTCGTTGCGCGCCACAAATTGCACCACATGGCGCGCAATGCCCGGGGCAAGGTACAGGTCAAGGCCCGGGTTGCTGGCATTGTGTGGGCTAAAGTCGCCGCTCAAGGGCGCAACCACACCTGCCACAGTGTCAAACAGGCCGATAAAGTTGAGGTTGAAATCTGTTCGGTGGCGCCATCTGAAGCCATCTGACATGCCCTTCGTTCCCGGAGGGATCGATTGGGCGATAAGGCTTTTCGGCCCCTTTAGCAGGTCATTCGCGCAATGCCGTGCGGCAGCAGCGCCACGGCTGAAACCAAACAGGTCGAAGACGATTCGCCAAATTTTTATGCCGGGATTGATTTTTTGCAGCCTTCGAACCTGCTCCAAAATCAGCGCAGGCGCTTGCTCAACTCTCGCCACAATCCCTGAGCTGCCTTGACCGCTGCCCTGGCTATAGAGCGAGTCAGCCTGCCCGGTGACTGTACCGATGCCTTCGAGGTAGACCTTTAAAAAAGCCTCTTCCGCTTCCTGCGGCAATTGCGTATCCGCATGATCCGGATATAGCTCATAAAGCCGCGCCACATTGGTGACATCGTTGCTATAGCTGTTATCCGGCGAGTTTCCTTTACCGTCAAAGCCAAAG